>CBQVAZ010000242.1:0-5774 GCA_967720205.1 uncultured Gemmatimonadaceae bacterium
AATTCGGTGAGCACATCCACGTAGCGCTTCTCGCCTTGCCCCAGAAAGAGGAACTGCGCGTCGAGCGACAGAAATCGTGGACTGCCGAGTATGAGATCGAGACCTTTTTGCGCAACCATGCGCGCGCTCATGCCGATGATCGGCGTGCCCGGACGCTGCGGCAGTCCAAAGAGTCGTTGCAGCGCCGCTTTGCATTTTCGCTTTCCGCTCAGACTGTCGCGCGAGAAATTCGCGGCGATGTGCGGATCCGTCGCAGGGTCCCAGTCGGTGTTGTCGATGCCGTTCAGGATTCCGATAAAGCGTTCGCGCAGAGCGATGAAGTGATCGTGCAGCCCGAAACCGCCGGCCGCCGTGCGCAGCTCGTGCGCGTGCGACGGGCTCACGGTCGTCACGGCATCCGCGCACGCCATGCCGCCCTTGAGGAAGCTCATGCGGCCGTACCACTCGAACATGTGGTAGTTGTAGAACTCCCAGGGGAGCCCAACGTCGGCCATTGTGGGCGTCGGGAAGTGACCTTGATAGCCCGCGTTATGCACCGTGAGCACGCATGACGTCTTGCGAAAGAACTGACGTCCCACGTCGTACGCGCGCAGGTATGCAGGGGCGAGCGCTGTGTGCCAATCGTGCGCGTGCAGCAGCAGGGGTGCCTTGACGACCTGCGGCAGTCCGTTGAGCGCCGCCATCGCGAAGAACGACCAGCGCTGCGCGTTGTCCACGTAGTCGCCGTTCTTGTCGCCGTAGATGCCATCGCGATCGAAATAGGTGCTGTTGGCTACGAAATACACACGCGGTTTTCCCTCGCCGACACGAGCGCGCAGCGATGCAGACTCGAAGAGCTGCGCTTGCTCCCGGCGCGGGCCGAGGGCTACCTCGTACGGCTCCGTGGCCGGCACGAAGTCACTCACCACTTCGTGGACTTGTTTGTAGAGCGGCATCACGACTGCCGTTTCCATCCCGACGCGACGCTGATACAGCGCGAGGTTCGCGACGGCTTCGCCAAGTCCACCCGTGCGCGCAAACGGCGCGAGCTCGGCGGCGAGGTGCACGACGCCCACCGCCTCGCCAGTCGGCGTCGTTAGGGGATACGCGACTTCGGCGGCCGGTGCTGGAGCCTGGGCGATGGCTTTCTTGGCCCTGGGTTTACGGACGGCCGTCGACGTTGTGCGTTTGCTAGTCGGCATCAGATCCTCACGCCGTCGGCGGATCGTCGCCGGTCGTGTCGCCCCGCATCGCCGCGGCGTAGCTCTGCCTAACGTAGTCCTTCACCATGCGTCGAGCTGTGAAGCGCAGGCCCGCGGTGCGCATCGCATGCTTCATACGATCCGTCCAACCGCGCGGAATGCCGCGCTCGTCCCGCTCGTAGAATAGCGGAACGACTTCCTTCTCGAGTAACTGATACAGCTGATCCGCATCCCAGTCATCCGGCAGCTGGCGTGAGGACTCCGGTGGAATCGCCCAACCATTGCGTCCGTCGTACCCTTCATGCCACCAGCCGTCAAGGGTGCTCAGCTGTGGGAGGCCGTTCAGCGCCGCCTTCATGCCGCTCGTACCGCTCGCTTCCAGAGGGACCCGCGGGAGGTTGAGCCAGAGATCCACCCCCTGCGTCAGGCGATGCGACAGGTGGAGGTCGTAGTCTTCGAGGAACGCCACACGTCCCTCGAGCTGAGCGTCGCGCGTGAATCCGTACACGGTCTTGAGCACTTCCTTGCCAGGCTTGTCCTCTGGATGCGCCTTCCCGGCAAAGATGATCTGCACAGGCCGAATGGGGTTCGTGAGCAGCGCGCGCAGCCGTTCGATGTCGCGAAACACGAGATCGGCGCGCTTGTACGTAGCGAAGCGACGCGCAAAACCAATCGTTAGGGCGTCGGGTGTGAGCAACGTTCCGGCGCCTACGACGTGCGTCGCCTCTTTCCACGTGCGCACCCAGCGCCGCCGGGCGTCTTCGCGCACGAAATTGAACAGCGAGACTTTCGCTGCCTGGCGGATGTGCCAGAGCGTCGCATCATCAAGCTCGAGAACGCGTTCCCAGATTGAGGGATCATCAACCTGCGATTCCCATGTCTCTCCCAGCTGCGCGTCGAGTAACGACATGATCTCGCGCGACATCCAGGTAGCCAGATGCACGCCGTTCGTTATCTGCCCGATCGGCACCTTCTCGACTGTGTGGTTGGGCCACAGCGGTTGCCAAATCTGACGCGACACTTCGCCGTGCCGTTTGGCGACGCCGTTCACGTACCGCGCGAGACGTAGCGCAGCGCACGTCATGTGGAACGTGTGGTTCTTGTCTGCTGGGTGCATCCCCAGATGCAGGACCTGCTCGGTCGTTGCACCGCCACTGAAGTTCATCCACTCAGGCCCCGCGCACTTTTCTACTTGCTCGAACGAGAAGCTGTCGTGTCCTGCAGGCACCGGCGTGTGCGTCGTGAAGGCCGTTGCTGCTCTGACAGTGGAAACGGCGGCGTTGAACGTGAGACCGGCTTCTGTCAGCTCGCGAACACGCTCGAGCATCATGAACGCCGCGTGCCCTTCGTTGGCGTGCCATGCGGCGGGGTCGACGCCCATCGCGCGGAGCACGCGCACACCGCCGACGCCGAGTATCCATTCCTGGCGCAGCCTAACGTCTGGACCACCGGCGTACAGCTTGCTCGTCAGTGCGCGATCGTCGGGATGGTTTATCTCGAGGTTCGTGTCCAGCAGAAAGACAGGGACGCTGCCGACATCCATGCGCCACGCGGCCACGTGAACGTCGCGGCCGAATGTGTTGACACTCGTTAGGAATACGCGCCCCTCCGGGGCGGCCACTGGCGTCAGCGGCGTGTTGGCCAGCTCGAACTGCTCGGCGCTGTCTTCCTGCCATCCGTCCAGCCGCAGTTGCTGGTCGAAGTAGCCTTGTGTGTAGAGGAGCCCGATGCCAACCAGAGGCACACCAAGATCGGACGACGCCTTACAATGATCTCCGGCGAGCACGCCCAGTCCGCCTGAGTAGATCGGCACCGAATTGTGCAGCCCAAACTCTGCGCAGAAATACGCGACGCGACGCGAGACCAGGTCGGGGTGCAACTGAGCGAACCAGTGACCTGCGCGATCCACTTCACGCGCCAATTCGTTCATCGCTGCGTCGTACATCTCGAGAAAGCGCGGGTCTTGCGCGCACTCTACGAGTCGGCTCGGCGGTACACGCCGAAGGAGCGCGATGGGGTTGTGTCGCGTGAGGTGCCAGAGCGGTTCGTCGATCGCCGCGAAGATCCGCCGTGCGTATCGGCTCCAGCTCCAAACCAGGTTGGTGGCGAGTTGGGCGAGACCTTCTATACGCTCAGGGAGGTACGGGATTTTTTCTCTGTCGACAGCCATAGGCGCGCATTATACACGCCCCTCGGTCGCTACGAGATTCTTGCTTTCTAAGCCCCGTTCACTTCACGTCGCAGCGAAATTCTTGCGCAATCGATTGCAGAGCGGAGGCCTTGGCCTGGCTCTGGGCGCGGGGGGTTAGGCCGCGCGGCGCCCCGGGGTCAGCGCGCCTGACGCGACGCCGGCAGCCATCACGCGCTCGAGCATGATCTTCTCACGCCGTTCGTACTTTCCTTTGAACGGCCAAAGGTTGATCCAGATGCCGAAGAGTGCGCCCCACAGTGTCACGCGGAGCGAATCACCTTCGACGCGAAAGCGTTTCTGTGAAATCGCGACTGTACGCGTCGCCTCGTCGAGCTGTTTGCACAGCGTCATGCAATCCTTAACGCGAAGCGGGCGGGCGACATTCGGTCCGTAAACGGCGACGTGGCCACGGTGCAGCGCGCGCAACTCATGCAAGTCTTGAGTTGGAACGGTGACGCGGGACGTGCCGCGTGGATCGAGCAGTGTGCGAGCGCCGGCGTTGAAGTTGCTCGTCGTTACCAACGCGCCGCCACGATCATTCATGAAGGCGACGAACGTATTGGCGAAGGCAGGATCATCTTCCTTATGGAACGCGCCGACGAGTGCTACTTCGCCACTCTCGGGGTGACGCCAGAGTTGTTTGAAGCTTGAAAGTCCATTTCGCGCGCTTTCACGAACGCGAGCGCCCATCTGATCGAAACCGTTCGCCGAGAAGAAGTGCGTCGTTTTCCAAAAGTGCGACTCGGCACTCTGCGGGAGCGGCATCGACTTATCAGCCTCGTCGACCTGAGTCGGCGGAATGCGTGAGCCGCTGAACCACAGCAGGAGTGGTCCCGCGATGTACGGGAGGATGAAGAGCGTGAGGATGATGCCGAGCGCGATGCCCATTTGGTGCGCGAGTTGGACCTGTGAAGTTGCCTATCGATTGACGATGGACGGTCATCGCTGGCCGTCACGCGGCGCGCCTATCACGTCATGGGCTGCGACTTTTGTGACAGTCTTCGTTCGGCAGGGGGCTTCCGTTTCGGCAGTTAGGCGCCGAGCGACCGACGCTTACGAGATGGCGGACCGGAGATCTTCAATGAGGATGTCCAGGTCGGCTTCGGTCGTATCGAAGCTCGTTATGCAGGCTCGCAACGCGGCCTTGGCGCGCGGGAGCGTCACGTGCGAGATCCAGCAGCGACCGCGGGCAAGCACGCGCTCGACGACTGTTTGAGTCGTTAGGTTCGTGCCGTCGATGGCGTCGTGCGTGAAGCAGACGAGCGGCAGCACAGAGTCGTTCACCACGCGCCACTGCGCTGCAGCCAATCGCTGGCGCAAACTGTCCGCGACATTCGCTTGGCGCTCGACGATGCGGCCCAGTCCGTCCATGCCATGCTCAGCGAGCGCGAAGAAGAGCTTCAGGCCGATGAATCGACGCGACCACTGCAACGATTCTTTGTACATGTCGACGCCGCCTTCCACTGTCGGCGGAACGTACCCTGTCGAGATCTCGAACATCGTCTTGAGCGCCTGGCGATGCTTGCAGAAGAACATTCCAGCGCCCATCGAGACGGAGAGCCACTTGTGCGCGTCCCACGTCACCGAATCGGCCAGCTCGATGCCTGCGAGGTACGGCTTGAGTCGCGGGACGAGCGCCGCGCTGCCGCCCCACGCGGCATCGACGTGCAACCATATGTTGCGCTCCGCCGCGATCTCGGCGATCTCGGGGATGGGATCGATCGCGCCGCTGCCCGTTGTTCCTGCCGTGGCGACGACCATCAAGGGCTCCAAGCCTAACGCTTCGTCGCGTTCGATCTCCGCGAGTAGCGCGTCTGGTCGCATGCGATACGACGAATCGGTCGTGGCGTGCGCCAGCGCCTGTTCGCCAAGGCCGCAGGCGCGCGCGATCTTCACGAACGAGTGGTGGCTCTCGTCAGACACGTAGATACGCGGCGGCTTCGCGAGCGCCGCGGTCCCACCCGTGACGTAATCCGGCGCGCGGTCGGCGAGAGCGGCGAGCACTGCCGTGTGATTCGCCTCGCTGCCGCCGCTCGTGAAGTGCGTGGCAAATGTGCCGGTCCAGCCTAACGACTCGCCGAGCGCCCGCAGGGTCCACTGCTCGATCTCGTTCGCGGCCGGGGCGTGGGACCATCCGCCTACTTGCGGGTTGTACAGCGCGACGAGCGCGTCAGCGATTATCGACGACGCGTGAACGCTCGGGTTGAAGAGACCGAAGTAGCGCGGGTGTGTGACTTGGAGCGTGCCATTTGCCATCCAGCGCGCGACGTCTTCGACGATCTGCTGCAGTTCACGCGCATCCGAAAAGTTGTAGTTCGACCTCAGCTCCATGCCCGCCGGGAAATTCGAAACCGGCAGCGGCGAGCGTTCACGAACCGAGGCGCGAAACTCTCGCGCCAGGC
>CBQVAZ010000243.1:0-5757 GCA_967720205.1 uncultured Gemmatimonadaceae bacterium
TTCAACACATGGATGTCGGCGCCGTCGTACTGCGCAACTTGTGCGGCCTGTATTCGAACCTCGTCACTCGGCCCACGGGCAAAGCCGTGCGTCACGCGATCGAGGAGCGACTCGCCGACCGACCTGCGCCGAGCCTAACGATTATCGATTTCTCGGAAGTCGGACTTCTCGACTTCTCCTGCGCCGACGAGGTCGTTGGCAAGCTGCTGCTGCACTACGTCGACGATGTGGCCGAGGCGTACTTCCTCGTGCGCGGCGCTGACGACCACCACCTCGAGGCCATCGAGCAGGTCCTCGAACGCTATGGACTTGCTCTCGTCGTCATCGATGCGAACGGCGGCGCCCGCATCGTAGGTCCTGTGGACGACGACTCCCGCCGCGCCTGGCATGAGGTGCAGACCCGTGGCCGCGCAGCCCCCGACGAGCTATTGCACCAGGTCGGCGGTCCGCGCGAGAAGCTCGTCGCTCAACTGGACGACCTCACCACGCGTCGACTCCTCCTGCGGACCGATGACGAGTACGTCGCGCTGCATACTATGATGTAATGTCGCCTTACAACCCGGCGCTGCAGGTCATGCGCTTCACAGGGTCGCGCAAAGGAGACCCCGAGCGAGGGCCCCAGGTCCAGGTAAACAGCACGGAAGCCATGTTGCGCATGGTGCAGAGCGGCGAGCTGGTTTGGGTACAGGGGCCACGGCGCAACGAAGTCGCCGAACTGGTCGTCAACGACGAGGTGCCGCGCGGCGGCATCTTCGCCCGCGACATCGTCGGACTGAGCGTGACCGACGTGGTCCGCCTGACGAAGGTGGACATGGACCGCCCGCGGCGAACAGATCTAGCCTAACGAAGAAAATGAAACGCCACCCGGGACCGAACAAGCTCGCAACGCTGGCGGTCCACGGCGGCTCCGAGGCACCGCTCGTGGGCGCCCCGGTAGTCCAGCCGATGGTCCAATCGGTCAACTTCATTCAGGAATTCGGGACCGAAGAAGGGTTGCGCTACCCGCGCTACGGCAATTCGCCGAACGCCGAGGTCGTGCAAAAACGCATTGCATTGTTGGAAGGCGCCGACGCTGGACTCGTTCTCGCGAGCGGCATGGGCGCGACAGCGTGTGCGCTGCTCGCGCTGCTGCGACCGGGCGATCATCTGCTTGCCAGCGCGTGGTTGTACGGCGGAACACTGCGGCTTTTGACGCAGGAGTTCGCGATGATGGGCATCGAGGTCACGCTCGTTGACCCGCTGGAATCGCGCGGATGGCGCAAACGCCTGCGCAAGAACTCGCGCGCGATCTTCGTGGAAACTCCTGTCAATCCAACGTGTCGCGTGCTCGATCTCGCGCCGCTTTCGTTCCTAACGAAGGAAGCCGGTCTCGCACTCGTCGTCGACGCAACATTCGCGAGTCCAGTCAATCTGCGTCCGCTGGAACATGGCGCAGACGTCGTCATTCACTCCGCGACAAAATTCCTCAACGGACATAACGACGTGCTGGGCGGCGTCGTCGTGGGAACGGCGTCGTACATCGATGAAGTCACGGAAAAGATGGTTGTCTGGGGTCAGGCGCCGGATCCCTTCGCGTGCTGGTTGCTCGAGCGCGGACTCAAAACGCTCGACGTTCGCGTCAGGCGCGCAAACGAGAACGCGAAGCGGGTTACCGAGTGGTGCGTCTCACGACCCGAGATCGCCCGCGTGCACTATCCGGGGTTGGATTCACACCCGGATCACGCCATCGCCAAGAAGATGCTCGATGGGTATGGCGCGATGATGGCGATCGAGCTCAAAGACGGCGCCAAGGGCGCGGACAGATTCGTCAGGCGGCTCAAGCTGGTGAAGCACGCGCCCAGCCTTGGCGGAGTCGATTCGCTCGTCTGCGAGCCGCGCTTTACCTCGCACGCCCACCTCAAGGCCGCCGAGCGAGCGGCGATCGGGATTCCAGACGGTTTCCTCCGCTTTTCAATAGGGATCGAGGATCCGACAGATATCATCGCGGATCTGGAGCAGGCCTTATAGGTCTGAGGTCTGGGGTCTGAGGTCTGAGGTCTGAGGTCTGAGTGTCCAAGGGCTAGGATCGGAGAATCGATCGCGAACTTCGATCGTCATTACGTTGTACCAGACCGTCACGGGGTCTCTCAGACCTCTGACCTCAGACCGCAGACCTAGCCTGTGATCCGTTTCTCCAACGTCACTAAGGAATATCCTCGCATCGGTTTGGCGTTGAACAACGTCTCGTTCAACATCAACAAGGGCGAGTTTGTGTTTCTCACTGGCCCGTCAGGCGCGGGGAAAAGCACGATCCTCAAGCTCATCTATATGGAAGAGCAGCCGACGCGCGGTGAGGTCTGGGTCAGCGGAACGCGCGCGACGACGGCAAAGCGCAAAGACGTCGCGAAGCTGCGTCGCAAGTTAGGCATCGTCTTCCAGGATTTCGGACTCCTCGAAGATCGCACAGCTGAAGAAAACATCGCCTTCGCCCTCGAAGTCGTTGGTGCGCCGACGTCTGCAATTCGCAGCAAGGTCAGTCGTTCGCTCGCTCAAGTCGGGCTCTCGAGCAAAGCCACGAGCTATCCCAAGGAACTGAGCGGAGGCGAGCAGCAGCGTGTCGCGGTCGCTCGGGCCATGGTGAATGACCCGTTCGTGCTCATCGCTGACGAACCGACAGGGAATTTGGACGAGCGCGCCACGCGCGGTGTCTATCAGCTGCTGCGCGACATCAACGCCGCCGGCACAGCCGTCGTGATGGCGACCCACGATATGGATCTCGTGCGCTCCGGCGACTATCGCGTGCTCGAGGTGAACAAGGGGCAGCTCGTCTTCGATTCAGCTGAAGAGCGCCGACTCGCGCTCGAGGACGTGACGTGAAGCTCGCAATGCGCGAAGCCATGATTGGATTTCGGCGCGCTCCGCTGCTGAGCGCGCTCAGCGTAACGACAATTGGGTTTTCGCTCTTTGCGTTCGGCCTCTTTTCTCTCGTCGCGCACAACATCCGCCAAACGCTGCGCGACGTGGAGTCGCGCGTGGAAATCCGCGCATTCATTTCCGAGGGCAGCTCTGTCGAGCCCGTCGCCGATGCGATGGGTGTGATCGGCAACTATAAAGAAGTGCTGCGCGTGGAATACGTCTCGCCCGAGCAAGCGCTCGAGCGGGCGCGAAAAGAGATGGGCGAATTCCAGGACGTGTTCGAAGGAAACTTCCTGCCAGGATCGCTCGACATCAGGCTGCGTGAAGGATATCGCGACCCGGCGACTGTCAAACGCATCGCCGATACGCTGCGCACCTTCACTTTCATCGACGACGTGCGTTATGGCGAGGAGTGGGTAGACAAGCTCTATCGCATCCGCAACGTCGCCGCGGCGGCAGGGGTGGTGTTAGGCCTCGCGTTCGCCGGCGTCGCCGTCATCATTATCGGCGCGACGATCCGCATGGCAGTGCTCGCGCGCAGCCGCGAGATCTCCATCATGCGCCTCGTGGGAGCGACGGACGGATTCATCCGCCGGCCGTTCCTCATCGAAGGGTTCTTCAAGGGAATATTGGGGGGCGCTGTGGCGCTCTTCGGTACATGGCTGGCGAGCACGCTCATCAGCCGAGCGTTCATTGCGACTGCCTTCTTCCCCGCCTCGGTCGCCGCGTTAGGCGTCGTTGGCGGCGCAGTGATCGGCGTCCTTGGGAGCGCGATCTCTGTCGGCCGCCATCTCCGAAAGATCTAGTATGAAGTCGGCTGTGCGTGTCGCGGCCGCCGCGGCCGCTTTGCTGCTGATTGGATTCAGCGTGCCAGCCGTCTCCGGTGCGCAGACCACAGAGCAGCGTTTGCGCGCCAATCGCGATGAGCTGGACCGCATCCGCCGTGAGCGTGACGATCTTCAGCGTCGCTTGAACGAGCTACAGGGGGAAGCGCGTGACATCACCGCCGAGGTGTCCAATCTCCGGAGTCAGGCAGACGCCACGGCGCGTCTCGTGAGGTCACTGGACGCACAGTTGAACACGATTACCGTCGAAGTCGACAGCACGAATGCCCGTCTCGCGCGCGCTGAACAGGACGTGGAGAAGAAGAAGACGGCGCTGCAGCATCGCGTGATCGACATCTACAAACGCGGTCCGTTGTACACGTGGGAGGCGCTGCTATCCGCTCGCTCCTTTGGCGACCTGGTGGGACGCTACAAGTATCTGCACGAACTGGCGCTCTGGGACCGATCCCTGGTCAATCGCGTCGAGGCGTTATATCGGCAGGTCGCGCAGCAGAAGGCGCTCCTCGTTAGGCTGCGTGACGAGTTCGAGCGCAACCGCGAGGAGAAGGCGCGCGAAGAAACGCGCCTGCGCCAGCTGGAGCGTTATCAGTCACGCACGCTGGCCAACGTGCTCGGCACGCAGCAAGACGTACAGCGGCGCATGGCGAACATCGCCCGCGACGAGCAGCGCGTGACGAACCTCATCGCGTCGCTCGAGGAAGCCCGTCGGAAGGCAGCCGCCGACGACCCCACCGACGCGGCGCCGTCAGCGTCGTCCATCAAAGCGGCAGACGCGGGGAAGCTCGACTGGCCGGTGAGCGGCGGCATCCTCTACCGCTACGGCCGTCTCGTCAGCCCGGACAACACAGCCGTGCGCTGGAACGGCATCGGGATCGAGGCGCCAAGTGGGGCACCGGTGCGCGCCATCTCGGCCGGGACCGTGATGCTATCCGAGGCGTTAGGCACCTACGGTCTCACGATCATCATTCAGCATGGCGGCGGCGACTATTCCGTCTACGGCTCGCTCAGCATGTCCAACGTGCGCAAGGGGATGGAAGTGTATAAGGGACAGGTCATCGGCGCCGTCGGGCGCGCCGACCCCGACATGGAGCCGCACCTGCACTTCGAGTTCCGGCCAAAGGGCCGCGCCGTCGATCCGCTCAACTGGCTCAAAGGGCAGTAGGGTGTTGTTGGGGGCCCATGTTTCCACCGCGGGGGGCGTAGGCAGTTCACTCCCGCGTGCCAAGGCCGTCGGCGCTACTGCCATGCAGATCTTCACAAAGCAGTGCAGCCAGTGGAAAGAGCCACTCATCGACGACGCGACGGGCGCGAGCTTCCAGCAGTCGGCACGTGAGATTTCGTTAGGCTGCACAAACGCGCACGACAGTTACCTCATCAATCTCGCTTCGCCCGATCCCTCGCTCTGGACGCGCTCGCTTATCTCGTTCGTCTGCGAGCTCAAGCGCTGCCGCGCGCTCGGTCTCGATCTTCTCGTCTCGCATCCCGGCAACTATATGGATGATCGCGACAGCGGGATCGCGCGAAACGCGGACGCGATCTCGATGGCACTGGAGCTCGTTCCAGGGCGCACCGGGCTGTTGCTGGAAACCACGGCAGGGACCGGGACCGCGTTAGGCGCGTCCTTCGATGAGTTGGCGGCGATCATCGCTCGCGTGGCGGAACCGGAGCGCGCTCGCATCGGCGTCTGCGTGGACACCTGTCACGTCTTCGCCGCCGGCTATGACCTCGTCAACGACTACGAAGCCGTATGGGCGCGCTTCAGGGATGCGCTCGGCATGGAACGCCTGGGGCTCATGCACCTCAACGATTCCAAGACGCTCTGCGGTTCGCGACGAGATCGCCACGAGCTGATCGGTGAGGGCTCGTTAGGTGACGGCGTGTTCCGTCGCATCATGACTGACGACCGCCTCACCGCTATTCCGAAGGTCATCGAGACGCCGAAGCTCGACGACGCCGAGCGCACGGATCGCCGCATGCTCCGGCGATTGCGCAGGTACGCCAAGGGCTAGGGGATAGG
>CBQVAZ010000244.1:0-5730 GCA_967720205.1 uncultured Gemmatimonadaceae bacterium
GTGGCGTGTGGAAGACGACCGATGGCACACGCACCTTCACGCCTGTCTTCGATGATCAACCCGTTCAGGCGATCGGAGCGCTCGCGGTCGCCCCATCGAATCCGCGTGTCGTATGGGCAGGCACGGGCGAAGCGTGGGCTATTCGCGACAGCGATGTCATGGGCGACGGCGTCTACAAATCCACAGATGCTGGTGCCACGTGGACGCACATGGGGCTACGCGAGACTGGGCGAATAGGGCGCATCATCATCCATCCGACAAATACTGACATCGTGTACGTCTGCGCACTCGGCCGCGCGACTGGGCCGCAGCAGGAGCGCGGCGTTTACAGGACGCTGGATGGCGGCCAGACATGGCAGCAGACGTTATTCGTCGACGCAAACACTGGATGTTCGGGCCTAACGATTGATCCGAACGATTCGAAGGTGCTCTTCGCGGGGACGTGGCAAGTCGTTATGCACACGTGGGCGATGTACAGCGGCGGAGCGGGAAGCGGCGTGTACGTCTCGCGTGATAGCGGGTCGACGTGGAAGCGTTTGAGCCAAGGGTTGCCGCAGTCGCCGGTCGGAAAAACCGACGTTGCCGTGGCGCCCTCGAACTCGAAGCGCGTGTACGCGCTCATCCAGACCGCGAATCAGGGTTCGCTGTGGCGCTCTGATGACGGAGGCACTGCGTGGCGGGTGGTGAGCTGGGATCGTCGCCTGATCGGGCGTGCCGGCTACTACATCCGCGTAGCAGTGAATCCGCAGAATGATCTCGAGGTGATCGTCGCGAACAGCAGTCTGCACCGCTCACTCGATGGCGGTGAGACGTTTCCGATCACCGGGGGTGGTGGCTGCGGCGACTGTCACGACATCTGGATGGATCCGCGCAATCCGGCGCATTGGGCGGTGACTGGCGACGGCGGGGCGGGAATCACGCGCAATCACGGTCAGAGTTACTCGCAGTTCGTCTTGCCGATCGGCCAGATGTATCACGTCGCGATCGACGCGCAGGTGCCGTACTGGATCTATAGCAATCGTCAGGATGACGGCACGATGCGGGGCCCGAGCAATGCGCCGGTGCAGGTGCCTAACGTGCCGTCGTATCGTCCGCCCACGCCGCCAGGCGGTGGCGGTGGCGGTGGCGGTGGCGGCGAGGGTGCTGCCTTCAGCGGCGGCGGCGCAGCGGTGCCGTGGGATCAAGGGATCGGCGGATGCGAGTCCGGCTTCACGCTGCCGACCCTCAGCAACCCGGACATCATCTGGGCAACGTGCTACGGCAACACAGTCACTCGTTATGACGCGCGCCAGGGTCGTGCCCGCTCGGTGAGCCCCTGGACGCACACGCTGGACTCAGAGCCAGTCGGGCTCGTATATCGCTGTCACTGGACGCCACCGCTCGCCATCGACCCGTTCGATCACAACACCGTGTATTACGGCTGCCAGGTCATCTTCAAGACATCGAACGACGGTCAGAGTTGGAGCGTGATCAGTTCGGATCTGTCGACGAACGATCCTGCCCGCGTTGTCTCGTCTGGCGGTGTGATCGGGGACAACCTCGGCCAGTTCTACGGAGAAGTCGTCTTCGCCATAGCGCCGTCAGAAATTCAGCGAGGATTGATCTGGGCGGGTACGAACGATGGGCAGGTTTGGTACACGAACGACGGCGGCTCGAGTTGGATCAACGTCACCGGGAACATCAATGGGCTTCCGCAATGGGGAACGATTCGTCGCATCGAACCCTCACGTTTCGACGCGAACACTGCGTACATCGCCGTCGACTTTCATTTGATGGACAATCGCGAGCCCTACATCTACAAGACGACCGATCTCGGCAAGACGTGGAAGAAGATCAGCGGCGGTCTGCCGGCGCAGCACCCGCTCGCGTACGTGCTCACGGTGGCTGAGAATCCCAACAGAAAGGGGATGTTGTTCGCGGGAACTGGAAACGGTTTCTTCTACTCGCTCGACGATGGCGGGACTTGGACGCCGTTCAAGGATGGTCTGCCCGCTGCTCCAGTCACGTGGATCGTCGTTGCGAAGCTGAATCACGATGTCGTCGTGTCGACGTATGGTCGCGGGCTCTGGGTGCTGCGCGACATTACGATGCTTGAGCAATCGGACAAGGTCGCCGCTGATGCCGACGCTGTCGTGTACGAGCCTCGCACGGGTTTCCGACTCGCGCGCAGTGGAAACATCGACTTCAACTTCACGCTCAAAGCGGCGCCGAAAGAATCATTGAGCGTTGAGATCGCCGACTCGACTGGCGCGGTCGTGCGCACGATTCGTCAGGCAGGTCGCATGGGACTCAACCGCGCGACGTGGGATCTACGATACGACGGTCCCAAGCAGGTGGAGCTGCGCACAACGCCACCCGACAATCCGCGCATCTGGGAAGAGGCGCGCTTCAAGGGGAAAACAACGCGGCCGATCATCCACTGGGGCATTCAAGGGCCGCAGCGCGCCGGACCGCTCGCGGTCCCCGGCCGCTACACGATGCGCCTAACGTTGAACGGGAAGTCGTACTCACAGCACTTCGATGTCGTCAAAGATCCGTCGTTGCCGTCGAACGAAGCCGATCTCGCGGCATCGACGCGCATGCAAGTTCGCATTCGCGACGACATGAACGAGACTGTAGACATGATCAACCGTCTCGAAGTCATGCGCAAAAAGGTCGAGGACGAGATCAAGGCGAATCAGGACAAGGCCGGCGTCCTCGCCCCGCTCAGGGAGCTGGATAAGAAGATACTGGACGTGGAGCTGATGCTACTTTCGCGCACTGATCTGCACAGCGACGACAAGTGGTACGTAGAGAAGTATCGCATCTATATGAATCTCGTCTGGCTGTCGGGCGAGGTTGGGAGCGGCGCGGGAGACGTTGCCGGCGGCGCCGAGTACCGACCAACAGACGCACAGGTCAACATCATTCAGATGTTAGAGCAGGAGTTAGGCGCGGTACGCGTCGCTTTCAAAAAGCTGTTGGAGAGCGATATCAAGGCATTCAATGATGCGATGGCCGGTAAGCTCGTGATCATGGACCAATAGACAACAGCGTCAGCGCGGACGAACGCGGACAGGGCGAAGACGAACGCGGCCGGAACTGTGGTTGATTAAAGGTCTAGTCCGCGTTAGTCCCGCTAGTGCCGCGTTGGTCCGCGCTTCCGCTTTTTTGCAAGGAGTCCTTATGTCGCATGCGCCTGTCGACCGATACGATACTCGCCTCAATATCCATTACAAGCCGCTCGAAGTCGTCGACATCGACTCGCTCGTCAGGCAGGTCACGCACCCGTGGTACAATCAGACGTTGTGCAAGGTGAACGACTCGGTCGTTCGACTCGGCGTCTTCGAGAAGGGCGACTACCATTGGCATCATCACGACGACGAAGATGAGTTCTTCTATGTCGTCGAGGGCCGCTTCATCGTGGATTTGGAAGATCGCTCAGTCGAGCTCGAGCCACGTCAGGGCTTCCTGGTCCCGAAAGGCGTTAGGCACCGCACGCGGGCGCCCGAACGCACCGTCATTCTAATGATGGAAGGAGCGGGAATCGTCCCGACGGGGGACTGAGCGAAGCCGAGGCTGTGCGTTGGCGCTGCAGCGCGGCGCGAAGTCGTGACTCGCGGAAGGATCTCGCCACACGCGCGACGAGCGTTGCCAAAGCGGGTCCGCCAGCCAGCGCCACTGCGTCAAAGATGCAGTAGCCGCCGGCAATCCCACTCGGCGGATTGCCGATCGACACCAGCCCCGTAGGATCGCGCAGCGCCCAAGTCCAGTTACCGAGGCTGGTGCCGAGTAGCTCGAGCGCGGCGGTGAGAACGAACGTGGAGGCGAAGACTGACGGCGCGCGACGGGCGGCGACGGTGCGAAGGAACAGCGTGAACATCAGAACGCCTAACCAGTCTTTGCGATCGGACAGCGTGACGCCCCAGAGCACCCACATGGCGCCGACGATCGTAACCAGGGCGCATAGTCGCTTGCCGTATCGCGTGAAGATCTCGGAACGGCCCAGCGCTAGCGCGGCGAGGTAAAGACCACCGTGTCCTGGGGGGACAAAGGTCGGGACGTTGTGCAGCCGGTACGTGTAAAGGCCGAGCAGCGGCGAGGCCGTGTATTCGACGGCGGTCGCGAATATGACGACGACAACGACCTGCGCGCGCGCCGTTCGCCCCTCGCCACGCAAGAGTCCAAAAAGGATGAGCCAGGAAACGGCTCCCAGCGTCCGCTGCGGCCAGATGCCAGCGCCTATGTCCAGAGCCAGAACGACAGTAAGCCAGACGGCAAAAACGCCGACAATCGTTAGGTCGCGCCGCGATCCCCTGAGTGCGTCCAGCATAGCTGCTGCTTCGCTGCTCATCGAGAGAGGTCGGTTAGCTACGCCGGAAAACGCCATTCGGTTTGAGCGATCTGGGGACCGTGGCTGTCCAAACGCTTGCAGAGACAGCGGCGACCCGAGCACACTATAGCCATGACTTCCAAAACTCGACTCCCCCACACCCGACTACTGCGCCCGTTGCTCCCCATCCTAAGGGCGAGCGCGGTTCTCGCCGCTTTGCCGGTCGTCGCGCTTTCTCAAGCGCCACGGCCAGCGGTAGTCGCCGATCGCATTGCACGCGTCGAAAAAGGGCTCTTGCGGCCGAGCTACATCGCCGGCCAGCCGATACCCCGCTTCACAATTGAGGAACGGCTGCGCGCTTACAATACGCCCGGCGTCAGCGTGGCCGTAATGCACGACGGCAAGATCGAATGGGCGAAAGGGTATGGCGTCGTACGCGCCGGAACGAACCAGAGCGTCGATTCCGCGACGTTGTTCCAGGCGGCCTCGATCAGCAAGCCGGTGGCGGCCGTCGCGGCGCTAAAGCTTGTTGAGAAGGGACGCCTAACGCTCGATGCCGAAATCAATACGGTACTCAAGTCGTGGAAGGTGCCGGACAACTCCTTCACGGCGACCGAAAAAGTCACTCTGCGCAGGCTACTAAGTCACAGCGCCGGGCTGACTGTGCACGGCTTTCCCGGTTACGCTGCGGACGCCAAAGTCCCAAGTGTCGTACAGGTCCTCGACGGTAGTCCGCCGGCGAACACAGCGGCCGTGCGCGTGAACGTTGCGCCGGGCTCGATCTGGCGGTATTCGGGCGGCGGATTCACGGTCATGCAGCTCGCGCTCAGCGATCTCACTGGGGAACCGTTCCCGGAGCTGATGCGAGAGCTCGTGCTCGAACCGACAGGAATGCGTAGCTCAGGTTACGAACAGCCGCTCCCTGAAGCCAAGCGTGCGCGCGCGGCGATCGCGCACAGAGGAAATGGCACTGCGATCGACGGCTCGTGGCACACGTATCCTGAAATGGCGGCGGCGGGGCTTTGGACCACGCCGACTGACTTGCTGCTCTTCGCGCGCGCCATCCAGCGCTCGTTAGGCGGCGAAGCGAACGCGCTTCTCTCGCAGCAAATGGCGCGTGATTTCGTGACCGTGCAAAAAGGCACGTACGGACTCGGTGTCGGCCTGGAAGGTACGGGCGCAGCCGCACGCTTCAGTCATGGTGGGGCGAATGAAGGATATCGCTGCATGTTCTTCGCGTTTACGGACCGTGGCGACGGCGTGGCGATCATGACGAATTCGGACAACGGTGGGCAGGTGGCATCGGAGATTGCGCGCGCTGTTGCCGACGTGTACGGCTGGGCCGTTTCGCAGCCCACCGCTCGTCAGGCAATCACTGTCGATCCTGCTGAGCTCAAGTCCATCGCGGGCCGCTATCT
>CBQVAZ010000245.1:0-5724 GCA_967720205.1 uncultured Gemmatimonadaceae bacterium
CCGGCCGCGTGAAAGTGAAGGTTGGCCCGGTCACAGCGGCGTACACGGGCAAGGCAACGCTCGCCGATGTCGACGAGGCAAACCATCGCATCACGCTCGTCGGCGAGGGCCGCGAGACCGGCGGAGCCGGCTCGGCCAAGATGACGATGCAGGGTGGCGTAACGCCTAACGCGGCCGGCGGCAGCGACGTGACTGTCGACGCCACGATCGACATCGCCGGCAAGGTGATGCAATTCGGCCGCGGCCTGGTCGAGTCGGTATCGCAGCAACTGTTCAAGCAGTTTGTCGAGCAGGCGCGAGTCAAGCTCGAAAGCGAGGCGCCTGCGGCGGTGGAAAGCCCGTTAGGCTCAAACACTCCGGCGCCGACATCTGCGGCCGCGCCGACGACCGCGCCGCGAGAGCTGCGGCTCTTGCCATTGCTCTGGCGCGCGATCGTCGACTGGTTCCGCCGCCTGTTGCGTTAGGCGCGCCTTACTACGCCGTCGCGCGCTCCAGCGCGCGGATCAACGCACGTTCGGCGTACACGCAGGCGAGATTCGCCTGGTATGGTGTGACGCCGGAGGGTGCGGCCTGCTTCGCGGCGGCGCGCACTGTGTCGGTCGTCGCGGGCTTGCCTTTCAGCGCGGCTTCGACCGATGACAGGCGCGTCGCCTTTGGTCCGAACCCGGTCAGTGCCACACCAGCCGAGGAAATCGTGCCGCCTTCGACTTTGAGTTGGGCGGCAACTCCCACCGTCGCGTAGCCGGACGCAGGATCGGCGAGCTTTTCGTACGCGCCGCCGTTCCCGCTGCCGCTCACAGGGAAGTGTACTTCCGTGATCATCTCACTGGCCTGGACGGCCGTGGTGAACATCCCCGTGAAGGTCTTGTCGGACTCCATGCTGTCCTTTCCCGACTTGCCCACCACGACGACGTTCGCGCGCAGCGCGAGGATAACGGCCGGATAGTCCGCTTTGGGATCCGCGTGCGCGAGACTGCCGCCGATCGTCCCCATGTTCCTAACGAGAGGATCGCCGATGCCGCCCGCTGCCTCCGCCAGGAGCGGAAGTTTCGCGCGCACGAAGTTGGACGCGGCCACTTCGCTGTGCGTCGTTGTGGCGCCGACGATGACGCCACCGCCGTTCTCGCGCACGCCGCTCAGGCCGGCGATGCGGCGGATGTCGATGAGATGCGCCGGGGTGCTGAGCCGCAGCTTCATGAGCGGCAGCAGCGAGTGGCCGCCGGCGATCAGCTTGGCATCCTCGCCGTAGCGCTGGAGCATGCCTAACGCATCGTCCACGCTCGTGGCGCGGTGATATTCGAAGGAAGCCGGATACATGGCTCAGCTCCTCTTTTGCGCGTTCTGAATGGCGCCCCAGACGCGTTCGGGCGTCAGCGGCAGATCCACGTGGGTGATGCCTAACGGCGAGAGAGCGTCGATGACAGCGTTGGCCACAGCCGCGGTCGCCGCGATGGCGCCGGCCTCGCCTGCTCCCTTGACGCCTAACGGGTTGACCGGGGACGGCGTCACGGTACGCGCCGTTTCGAAGGACGGCAGGTTCTCGGCCTTGGGCAGCGCATAGTTTATCATCGAGCCCGTGAGCAGCTGACCGTTGCTGTCGTACGTGGCGCCCTCCCACAGTGCCTGACCCACGCCCTGCGCGATGCCGCCGTGTAACTGGCCGTCGACGATCATCGGGTTGATGACGTTCCCGACGTCATCCACGGCGACGTAGCGATTCAGCTCGACGTGTCCGGTACGCGGATCGACTTCGACGACGGCGATGTGCGTTCCGAAGGGGAACGTGAAGTTCCCTGGATCAAAGAACGACGTCGTCTCGAGTCCCGGCTCGATGTTCGCTGGAATGTTGTGTGCCAGGTAGGCAGCTAAACAGACCTCGCCCCATGCCTTGGCCTTGGACGGCGAACCTTTCACGAAGAACTTGCCGTCGGCGAAATCCATATCGGCCGGACTCGCCTCGAGCAGATGCGCGGCGATCTGTTTTCCTTTGTCCTTGATCTTCTGCACGGCGAGATAGATCGCGGTGCCTCCGACGGCGGCGGAGCGGCTGCCATACGATCCCATGCCGAATTGAACCCGGCCCGTGTCGCCGTGAACGATCTCGACGTCGTCGATGGCGAGACCGAGCTCGCTGGCTGCGAGCTGCGCGAAGGTCGTGTCATGTCCCTGACCGTGCGAGTGCGAGCCTGTCATGACGCTCACTTTCCCGGTCGGGTGCACGCGCACCGTCGCGCTTTCATACAAACCGGCCTGAGCACCTAACGAGCCGACGACCTGCGACGGCGCGATGCCGCACGCTTCGATATAAGAGGACAAGCCAATGCCAATGAGACGCCCGTCTTTGCGTGCAGCAGCCTGCGCGGCGCGCGCTTTCTTGTAGTCCAGCATCTCGAGCGCTTTGTCCAGCGCCGGCTCGTAGTTGCCGCTGTCGTACGCCAGCGCCACCTGCGTCTGATATGGAAAACTGCCCGCCGGCACGAGGTTCTTGCGCCGCAGCTCCACGGGATCCATGCCTAACGCGCCTGCGCCGATGTCCACCATGCGCTCGACCAGATAGCACGCTTCCGGGCGCCCGGCCCCGCGATACGCGTCGACCGGCGTCGTGTTCGTGTAGACCCCGGTCACCTCGCAGTGAATCGCCGGGATGTCGTACTGTCCGGAGAGCAGCGTGGCGTAGAGATACGTCGGGACGCAGGGCGCGAAGAGCGAGAGGTAGCTGCCCATGTTCGCGACCGTTTTGACGCGTAGACCGATGATCCTGCCGTCAGCGTCGAAGGCCATCTCCGCATCGCTCACGTGATCGCGGCCGTGAGCGTCCGTCGTAAAGCTCTCGCTCCGAGTCGCGGTCCAGCGCACCGGGCGCGCGAGGCGTTTGGCCGCCCATGCGACGACGCATTCTTCCGGATAGACGAAGATCTTGGAGCCGAAACCGCCACCCACGTCCGGTGAAATGACGCGGAACTTGTGCTCCGGAAGCCCGAGGATGAATGCGCCCATGATGAGCCGGTGCACGTGCGGATTCTGCGACGTCACGTAGAGTGTCAGCTCGCCGTTCGCGGGGCTGAACGACGCTGCCGAGGCGCGCGGCTCGAGCGCGTTGGCGATGAGGCGCTGATTCACCAGACGCTGCCTAACGACTGTCTTGGCGCCCGCGAAGGCTGAATCCGTCTTGGCCTTGTCGCCGATTTGCCAGTTGAACGCCACGTTGCCGGGCGCATTCGCGTGCACCTGCGGGGCGCCTGCCTTGAGCGCGTCCACGGCCTCGACGGCGGCCGGCAGCACGTCGTAGTCGACCACGACGGCGTCCGCGGCATCGCGCGCGAGCGCCGGCGTGTCGGCGACGACAACAGCCACGGCCTCGCCGACAAAGCGCGCCGTCCCGACAGCCAGCGCGTGCTTCTCACCGATCTTGATGTCCGGGAGCAGCCAGCCGACCGGCATGGGATTCACGCCGCTGCCCTTGAGGTCCTCGCCGGTGAGCACGGCGTGCACGCCGGGCATGCCTAACGCTGCTTTAAAATCGATGCCGCGAATGCGGGCGTGCGCGTGCGGACTGCGCACAAACACGGCGTGCGTCTGACCGACAAGCTTGATGTCGTCGGTGTAGGAGGCGCGGCCGGTGAGGAACTTGCCGTCTTCCACTCGCTTGATCGAAGCGCCCATGAGGGCGCCGGTTGGCTCGACGATGGTCGCCATGGCGCGTCTCCTCAGTCTGCGGCGACGGGCGCGTTGCCCATCGCGTGCGCAGCGTGCTGCACGCCGCGCACGATATTATGGTAGCCCGTGCAGCGGCAGAGATTCCCCTCCAGGCCGTGGCGAATCTGCTGCTCGTTAGGTGATGGGTTGCGCGAGAGCAGGTCCACTGTGGCCATGACCATTCCGGTCGTGCAGAAGCCGCATTGCAGCGCGTGCTCCTGATGGAAGCCTTCCTGCACGGCGTGCAGAACGCCGTCCTTGGCCAATCCCTCGATCGTGGTGACGGAACTGCCGTCAGCCTGGGCAGCCAGCAGCGTACACGATTTTACGGCCCGGCCGTCGAGCAGCACGGTGCACGCGCCGCATTGACTGGTATCGCAGCCGACGTGAGTGCCCGTTAGGCCTAACGTGTCCCTGAGGTAGTGGACGAGAAGCGTTCGATCTTCGACATCGTGCGCGGTCGCTCGTCCGTTGACCGTGATGCTCACTTTCGGCATGGTTGCGCCTCGAGGCGCTGGCGGGGCCCCTAGCTTGAGCCCGCGCGCTGCACGCGTCAAGCAAGCGCTTGTTTTGGCAATGCCTTGGTCGCTACATCGCCTTGCCGCGTCGTAACACGTGACCGGGCCTCGCCGTCGTCATAGCGCCTTTGTCCACGACCACAGTACCGTTGACGATGACGAATGGGATCCCGACCGGATATTGATGCGGGCTTTCGAATGTGCCGCGGTCGCTGACGGTTGTGGCATCGAAGATGACGACATCGGCCACCGCTCCCTTCTTGAGCCGCCCGCGCTCAGTCAGGCTCAGCCGGTCGGCCGGCATCGAGGTCATCTTTTTCACAGCTTCCTCGAGCGTGAGCACCTTCTTCTCGCGCACGTAGACCCCGAGCACGCGGGGAAATGTGCCGTACGCCCTGGGGTGCGGGACGCCCTGGCCCGGACGCGTTAGGCGCCCGTCCGAGGCGATCATCGTCATCGGGTGCTTCATGATACGCTGCACGTCGCCTTCGTCGATGACGTGATAGACCATCGATGCGCCACCTTTGAGCTCCGCCTCGATCACGAGCGCCGCGGCCTTTTCCGGCGCTGGGTCGATGCCGCGCATGACGGCCCAGTCGTACAGCGTCTTTCCTTCGAGCTCTTTCATCCACGACACGTTCCCGAACTGCACGCGCTTGAGATCGCCACCACCACGGTCCGTCATGATGAGCTCGACGATCCCGCGCTCGATGCTGTCGCGTAGCTGCTTGTCTTTGACTCTGCGTGAGAAGGCCGAGTCGCCGCCGGCCAGCGCCCACGGTGGAATGAGCACCGCGATTCCCGTTTGGCTCGCTGTGTATGGATACTGATCGATCATGACGTCGATGCCTCGACCGCGCGCGGAGTCGACCATCGCGAGCGTCTTCGTGCTCGCGCCCCACATCTTCGTGCCGATGGCTTTGTGGTGCGTGAGGACGACCGGAATCTTCGCTTTTTCGCCGATCGTGATCGCTTCGGCAACTCCTTCGAGGAGGCCGAGTCCTTCTTCACGGAGGTGCGAGGTGTAGATGCCACCGGAATCGGCGGCCGAGCGCGCGAGCGCGATGACTTCCTCGATCTTGGAGTAGTAGCCCGGGACGTAGCGCAATCCTGTGCTGAGTCCGAACGCCCCCTCGCCCATCGCCTGCGCGACCATGGACTGCATCGTTCGCAGCTCTTCTGCGGTCGGCGCACGATTGGCGAGCCCCATCACGCGCTGGCGAATCGTGTTGTGGCCGGCGAGGAAAGCGACGTTGATGCCGAGGCCGGCCTTTTGCGCGCGCGAGAGATAGTCGGCGAAGGGCCACGGGCCGCCGCCATCGGGTCCACCTAACGCGAGCGTTACCCCCTGCCGAACCGCGCTCTCGGCGTCCGGCTGCGTGAGCAGCGGGTCCAGGTGCGCATGCAGATCGATGAAGCCTGGCGCGACGATGAGGCCCGTCGCGTCGATGACGCGCGTGGCGCGATCACGCGGCAGCGGCGTGCGCGACACGGCGACGATGCGATCGCC
>CBQVAZ010000246.1:0-5708 GCA_967720205.1 uncultured Gemmatimonadaceae bacterium
GGCAAACGTTAACTTCAAGGCCGGCGCGCAGATCACCGTGGAAAAGTGAAGTTCCTAACGCAATGTGGCAGCAGACGCCGCAATTCGTTAGGCAGCCTCTTTCAATCTGCCAATGAAGGCACGACGAAAGATCATCGTCTACATCGCGACGAGCGCGGATGGGTACATTGCCAGACCGGATGGCGACGTCGAATGGCTCAATCGACGACCGCACACGGTCGATTACGGTATCCGCAAATTCTATCCGTCCATCGACACCATCCTCTGGGGCCGCAAGACTTACGACTGGCTCCTCGCCTACTACAAGAAATTGGGCAAGACCAAAGGCATGTTCGACACGAAGCTGTCCAACTACATCTTCTCGCGAAAACCGCCAAAACGACCTGCGCCCGGAGTGAAATTCGTAACAGAGCCTGTCAAGCAATTTGCGCAACGTTTGCGCGCGACACCCGGCAAACACATCTGGATGATGGGTGGTGCGGGGCTAATCGCCTCGTTCCTGGACGCCGGCGAGATCGATGAATTCGACATCCACATGATTCCAGTCTTCATCGGTAAGGGGATTCCGCTCGTTGCGCCACGACACCGAGATATCTTGCTTCGCCTGAAATCATCCAAGAAGTATCCGGACGGGGTCGTTCGACTGCGGTACGAAGTTGAGCGGTAAATTGTCTGGGCTGAGACGCAAACCCGTTAGGCACCCCAACGAGAACTCACCATGCGCCGTGGCTGCTTGATCGCGATCGCGTTCGCAGTGGCCTGTGCGCGCCCACCAGCTGTTCCTACCACCGCGCGAGCGGCCGACGCAATCGCCTTCCGCGCCGAGCGTCAGCCGTCGGGCGGCGGCGGCGATACGGCTCAACACCTCGTGGGACACTACTTCGTTCACGGCAATGAGATCGAAGTTGTAGTAACGAGTGGCCACTTGGACATCCGTACAAACGACCGCAGACTGCGGGATGTGCAAGCCGGTATTGCGACCGGCGGTTCTCCGTACTCAGGCGGCTGGAATACTCCGCGACTCAGCAGCGTGCGTCGTGTTGGTGACCTCGGACTGGCATCGGACGGATCGGTTCGCGATACCATTCGATTCGTCATCAAAGGCACACGGACGTATGCGCTGGCCGACTACTGGCTGACGTTTCAGCTGCACGGGACCTTCTATTCTCAGCGCGCCGGTATGTGGGTCGAGGAGGTTCGCTGGATCCACGATGGCCGTCGGTTCACATCGTCGCAGTAGGCAGCGCCGGCGATACTCCGCACTCGTTAGGGAAGCCTTCGACGCAGCTCGAGCGCACGCGTCTCCACAGGATTCACCTCAAGCGCTTTCGCGTACGCCGCAGCCGCGGCGCGAGTGTCTCCCGCTGCTGCGAGGGCGAGGCCGAGCGTTGCGTGAGCGCGTGCGGTTTGTGGATACATCTCCGCTACGACGCGGGCGATGGGCACGACTTGCGCTGAGTGGCCCCACTCCACAAAAGTGCGCACGAGCTGATCGAGCCAGTACCAGTTCTCGTCGTCCTGTGGGAACTTCTCGTTAGGATCGACGACGGGAGGGCGAAAGACAAGCTTCGCCTTCGCGTATTGCAGTGCTGCCATGCGGCTGTCGCCCGACATCGCGAGCGCCAAACCATGCACGATGAAAGCGCGCGGCGTCTGCGGAAACATCTCGACGATCGCGCCTGAAAACTTCACGGCGTCCGGCAGCCGTCCCGACACGATCAGTGCGCGGGTGAGCAGATCGGCGCCAAGGAAATAGGCGTCGAACTCCGCGGCGGGCTTCGTCTTCTTCCACTCGCTGAAACGTTCGATCTGGGACTGCACGCCATTGGTGCGCACACGCTCGAGCGCTTCCTCGATCCTCGGCGAGCGCTGACTCAGCGCGTCGGCGCGCCAGCCTTCGAGCTCGAGCGATACGTCGACACTGTCCGACATCGTCGCCGCGCGCGCCTTGTTGAACCACGAGTTGAACGTGCTGCCGCCGAAGATTCCGAAGTCCGCGCGCGCGAGACGCAGCGCGCCCTCGACGTTCAGAATCATCCAGTTGGATTCGGGACTTCGGGTGGGTGGCCGCAGGTAGTGAAATGGAATCGCGATCTGCCTGGTGACACCGTGCATGGTGAGCTTGCCGTTGGCGATCCACCCCTTGTCTGTCTGCGTGAGCTGCTCGCTCTGGAAGATGATTGTCGGATACTTCTCGACGTCGAAGAAGTCGCTCGTACGCAGGTGCTCGTCGCGGTGCGGCCAACCGGTGTCGATGCTCTTCGACTCGATGACAATAGTGACAGACGAATTTGCCGGCGCCGCGCTGTCATAGAGAATCGTCCCCTTCGAATGCGTGAAGCGGCCCTTAATGCGGCTGAACGCGAAGCCGATCGAGAACTCCACGACGGAATGCCCAGCGTCCACTGCATACTCCTGCAGCATTGGCGCGGAATGAGGCGCGGTCTGCGCCGCGAGGAGCGACGGGAACGCCGACGCCAGGATGACGCGCAGCGGTTTTTTCATCGGACGCTCACTAGCACGAGTTCCCGAGTGCCCTTTGTAGAGGCCCCGGACTCTTCGAACGTGCGCACGCCGAGCCTGTCGCTCTTGCGCGCCCAGTAGGAGATCTGCCTAACGCCGAGCCGGATGGCGATGCGCCAGCAGTCGAAGGTGCCGGCGGGTACGGTGATACGCTCTTCGCCTTCGACGCGCATCGCGAGCGGAACGAGAATGTCGTTAGGTATCACGGCCCAGCCGAGCAGTGACGCGCTGCCGCGCCAATTACGGTCGAGCGGTACCGCCATGAGGAAGAGCGATGTGACCGCATCGGAGAAGTAGGGGCCATTCGCGGGATCGAGCTTGCGCGCGATTTCGCGTCCCGGACCGATGCTCGGGCCGTCGGTTGTCATGCGCCCCGTGATGCTGTCTGTCAGGAAGCGCTGCTGGATGTTGATGCGCTGAAAGCGGCGGTATGGAGTGACGTGCACCGCACGCTGCAGCATCCGAAGATCCGAGCGCGCGACGTAGAGCGTCTCCGCGCTGGTGCGGCGCTGCGATGAGGTAGCGTCGCGATCGAGCGAAGTGATTTTCCAACTGGGCTCGCCGTTGATGGCGGCGGGCATGAGCGAGACGTCGCGCCGCAGCTCGCTCGTTAGGTTGCCCGAGCTGTCGCGCACGCGGCGCACGAACTGGGCGGCGAGCGGGCGAAGTGTGCTGGCGTGTTCGAGCGTCATAGGCGGAAGCTCGGGCCCGTCGGGCGTTGTCTGCGCGAACGCGGCGGTGCCGAAGAACGACGGACTGGCCCACGTCTCGTCAGGCGAGCCGTCGGTGGATGGGCCTCGCGGAATCACGACGAGCAGCAGCGCCGCGGCGATGGCGGCCGCGGCGAGATACCTCAGTCGCGGACGCGCCGTCTGCGACGCGACTTCAGGGAGAATGATGCGCGCGCCGGCCTCGCGTGAGGCGAGGATGCGCGCGAGCAGCTCCTTGCGCGGCTCTGGACTGGGCAGCGCTTCGAGCTCGGGGCGTATCGCCTCGGCGAAATCATTCGTATCTCGGCGTCGCCAGAAAAGCAGGTTCACGATCTCTTCTCCTCCTTCAGAATTGCGCGCAGTGCTTGCAGCGCGCGGTGCAGTCGTACCTCGGACGCGCCGACAGAGATGTCGAGCATGGCCGCGATCTCGGCGTGTGAGAATCCTTCGATTTCCTTGAGAACGAGAACGGCGCGGAGACTCGGCGAGAGATTGCGCAGCGCGCGCTCCAGCGTCAGTGACGCATCGCTGCTGCGCATGGGCGCGACGACATGCGCCGCATCGAGATCTACCGATTGTCGATTGTTGGTCTCACGCAGCCGCGCGAGTGCAACTCGCGCGGTGATCTTGCGGAGCCACGCCGCGAACGATCCACGCTCCTCGTATCGTCGCAACGCTTCGGGAAGGCCGACGAAGACGTCGTGCACGACGTCCTCGGCGTCGTCGCGCGAGCCGAGTAAGCGGTACGCGACGGAGAGCAGTCGTCCCGCGTGTTCTTCGTAGAGTGTTGCCAGCGCCGCCGGACTCCCGGCTCGCACCTCGGCGATGATGTGTGCTTCGTCGGCTATGGGTGGCTCGGCTCGAGGCTTGGCGAGAGGCATCGGTAATACAATGCGGGAGGCGGACTCAAAGCTTACATCGATGCGGCTGGCCGCTCTCTCGCAGCGCGGGACAGGTTCCAGCGCTGGGCTGATCGTCACGGCGCTCAAATGGAGCGGGTTCTACTGACTATGATTGCGCGACTAGTAGTCCTTGCGTTGTCGCTGAGTAGTTCGCTCGCAGCCCAACAGACTGGTCGCCCGCTCAAAGGGAGCCTTCACGGAAGCGCGCGCGATTCCATATCCGGACTGGCACTTCGCAAGACCTTTGTCTGTGCCTCGCTCCGCAGTGCAACTTTCTGGACCTCTCGATGCGCTGCAGTCGACAGCACAGGGTTCTATCAACTCGACTCACTCCCGTCGGGGGCACTCGACATATATGTGTCGTGCCAAGTCATTCGCGGAGCGTTCGGCAAGGTACTGCGATCCGACAAAATCGACATCACTGATAGCGCGTCAGTACGCCGCGACTGGTCGGTGCTCAGCGCCGGCTGCGACTCGCGCCCAGTACGCCGCGTGACTGGCGTGTTTCGGGGTCACTTCTCATCGGGCTTCGAGGAGAGCCGATTCATTCCATGTTCGCGTGACGCATGGTTCATCCCAGAGGATTCACTCGACGTTTATCCCTACGACGCGCGGCGCGCATGGGTCAGTTGGTCATCAGGCTATACTGGGCCCGTGCCCCTCAAATGGCCGGACGTGCCTAACGATGATGCTGGGAACCCACGTTACTACGTCCGCTGGTCAGGCACCGTGGTCGGTCCCGGTCTGTATGGCCACCTGGGTGTGTCGCCCTTCGAGTTCTTTGTGGAACGTGTCTTGGAAGTGCGCGCACCAAGTGCCCGGGACTGTCGTTAGGTGCTGAAGCGCGAATGCGTTAGGCAGCGAGTGTGCAGATGACCTCCGGCAAGGGCCTTTGGCTCGCCGTTTGTGCGCTGTCATGCAGGTGGGGTGCCGGATCCACTATACCAGGTGCGTCAACTCCCAGCCCGCCGCTCATCGTCCAGACTGACACGATCGAGTACCAAATCCAGTCAGATACTGTGTACCCAGGCCACTATCGTCTGCGCCTCAGCATCAGGCTCGAGAATCGAACGCGCGATACCGTCTGGCTGGCCTATCCGTGTAATGGCGGCCCGAGTCCGCAGCGTACCTTTCTACGGGCGCGAGACCTGAGCACAACGGTCATCGGAGGGGTGGTTTGCACGTCGTCTTCGGGCAGCGCGGAGCTCAAACCTGTAGCGTTTCCGGTTCCACCTACCGTCCCGCTCATCGATACGGTTGATGCACGGCTCTTTCGCGCTCCTTTCTGGAACAAGGAAACTCGATCGGAGCCTTACGCCGGCACATACCGCCTCGCTTACACTCGGTGGATCCGGCGCGGCTTCCTGAGGCGCTCATGGACCCTCGCCCCTCTGACGGAAACGATGAGCAATGAATTCCTTGTTGTCGCAGCAAAATGACGAACAACTCTTTAACACGCTGCCTGATATGAGCTGACGACACGACGCCTCGCCTAACAAGCGCTTGCCGCTGACATGCACTCGTTAGGTTGGCTGACCGCCGAGTTGCTCGAGAACCTGAGGTCGAGTGAAGA
>CBQVAZ010000247.1:0-5704 GCA_967720205.1 uncultured Gemmatimonadaceae bacterium
CGCCAGGTCGCCCGCTGCGATCTGGCCGCCCGACTTGAGCGTCCGATAAGTCGAGACCGACGTCAAACGTCGCGGCGTAACCTTCAGCTGTCTTCGTCGGCGCGAGAAGCAGCGTATCGCCCGCTTGGCGATAGATACCATCCCGGTCGTTTGTCAGATCACGACGACCCTTCGAAGCGTACGGCTCCTGAGCGTGCACCTGATCGGTGACGGACTCCGGGAAAAACAGCTGCGAAGTGAATTCGTACGCCTGATTCGGTGACGATTCAGTGCGAATCTTGAAGTGGATGTGTACGGTGCGACCTCTGTACCAGCCGGGATAGACCGTCGTAAATCGCGCGACGCCGGCGTTGTCGGTTCGCTGATAGCCGCGCAGAAACTTCTGTCCGGTTGTGTCGAAACCAACCATGCGGTCATTGAAGCCGGAATAGGTACCCATGGCGTCGCACTGCCACACGTCGACAATCGCGTTAGGCAGCGGCTTGCAGCCACCGCCGTCGATGCGTACGACGTTGAAGGCCAGCGCCAACGGAACTCCGTCCCTGATCGCCCCAGTCGTCGGCTCGGCGCGGATGTCTGAGCGTTCGAGCTGTTTGTCGAGGAAGTACGGACCGACGGTAAGCTCAGGTTTGGCGACGCAAGCGGGCATATTCGCCGCTGCGCTGTCGTTGAGTGCGGCAGCTCCCTTGGCTGTGTCGAAGTAGACCGTCTCACCGCGCTTGCATCCGGCCACGGTCGCGGCGCCTGCCACGGCAAGGAGACGAACCGCATCTCGGCGGCTTAGGACGCGACCTACGGGAAGATCATCATTATCCATTGGCGGCTCCGCATCGGCGCTGGGAGGACGTGCCGGAACGTCGATTGTTAATGCCTGACACCCACGAATTGGTAATTCGTGCCACGACGAACGTGGTACAGCGTTAGGTCGATCGCGTCAAAGGCTTTTCGTAGCGCCAGACCTCGAGCTCGAAGGGCCCATCGGGCGTTTCAGGGTGATGAACCATGATTCCCGCTCGACGCCATCCGCTCTTCTCGTAAAATCTCGCCGCTCTATCATTGCCGATCGCGCAAGCGAGCCAAGCTGTCTCGACGCCGCTCTCGGAAAGTCGATGCTCGCCGTCGGCGAGCAAATCAGCAGCGACGCCGGTACCTCGCGCTTCTGCCGAGACGAAGAGCTGATCGAGCTCGTCGCCCGTCACGAGACAGAAACCAAGGGGCGCGCCGATCGGTCCGGCGACGCGCACTCGCGGGAGAGCTGCTCCCAGCCGGTCGCGAAAGCTTTCGAGCGTGCGCATGCGCGCCAGCTCGGCGGGGAGGATCGCGGAGTGCGCATCCTGCCAGCTGTCGTACCAGATCTTCGCCAGTTGATCGATCTCTGCTCGGTCGGCTGCTCTGACGTTCACGGGGTTCAGTGTTCGGGGATCGGGATTCGGCTTCGGAACTACGTTAGGCAACGATGCCGATACCCGTATTCAACTAGGCAGCAGGGCTGCGCAGAAGGCCGCATCTGGCACTCGCGGGACATTGTGCAGGCTCGCAGCTTCGTGCGGTATGAGAGCAATGTCCGCGCTGTTCCTCGCGCTGCTACCACTGTGCGCCGATCGATCGGCCGCCCAGAAGGGACCGCCTTCGCCTGTCGGTAACTATCACGCCCACTTGGTGAGCGAATCGTCGGCGAAACTCCTAGTCGTTCCGCCACTGCCGTCTGTGGAACTCCCCAGCGAGGTCGATCGGGTGATTCGTGATTGGGAGCGAGCGACGCGGTCAGCAGATGCTCCGGCCCTGGCCGCCCTGTTCACAGAAGACGGCCTGATGTCGCAACCCACCGGTTGGATTCGCGGTCGGGAGGCTATCCGCTCCGCGGCTGGCGACTTTGGGCCGGCAGATCTTCGCGTCAGACCGCATCAAGCTGCTGTAGAGGATTCGGTGGCCACAGTCACTGGCTCCTTGAGTGATGCCTCGCTGAGTACGCCCAGAGATGTGGCGAGGGTGACTTTCACACTTCGTCGCCGGAACGGGAGTTGGCTCATTGCCTCGTTCATACGGGCGAATCGACCAGCGCCGACTGCGACAAGCGGCGCTCCGTTCACGGCGGTGCAGCTGATCGAGCAGCTCGACTCGGCGCGAATTCAGCGCGCGTTGGTTCTGTCAGTCGCATACTGGTTCGGGTCCGCGCTCATGCCCGGCGCCGAGAAGCTCCCGATTGCCGACGAGTACGCGAGGGTTCGCGCCGAGAACGATTGGGTGGCGAGCGAAGCTGCCAAGTTCCCCAACCGGCTGATTGCCTTCTGCAGCTTCCACCCACTCAAGAGTTACGCGGTGGAAGAGGTCGAGCGGTGCGGAAAGCATGCGGGCATCCACGGCATCAAGCTCCATCTCGCGAACTCTGGCGTCGACCTACGCAAGCCTGAAGACGTGCAGCAGCTGCGTCGCGTCTTCCGAGCCGCGAACGAGCAGCGACTGCCGATTGTGGCGCACATCCGGCCCCGGCTGCGCCCATACGGCAAAGAGGACGCGGAGATCTTCCTGCGCGAGGTGCTTCCTGAAGCGCCTAACGTGCCGATTCAGATTGCTCACCTCGCGGGGTGGGGTGGATATGACGAGGCGGCGGATGAGGCTGCAGCTGTCTTCGCAGACGCTATCGCAAAGAAGGATCCTGCCACGAAGAACCTGTATTTCGACATAACGACAATCGTCTTTCCGGGGACGCCGGCCGACGATCGACGTCGCATCGCGCAGCGGATCCGGCAGCTCGGCGTGCGACGCGTGGTTTATGGTTCGGACCTCGGGGATCCGCGCCAAGGCTGGGCAGACGTGTTGCGGAACCTTCCATTGACCGAGTCAGAATTCGCCATCATTGCTCGAAATGCGACGCCGTACTTGCGCACGCAACGTTAGGGAATGAGAAGCGCGATCAAGAGCAAGGTCGGCGTGAAACGCCTAACGAAGTCGTGGCTAGTGGCCCTGCTCGCGCTGGCTGCTTGCAGAGGCAGCGAGAAGGAGGCCGCGCTTTTCAGGCTGTTGAGCCCGGAGCAGACGGGCGTGACGTTCGCAAACACAATCACGACGAGCGATTCGCTGAACGTTCAGACGGATGTCTATGTCTACAACGGAGCCGGTGTAGCGGTTGGCGACATCGATAACGATGGTCTGGCGGACATCTTCTTCGCCGGCAACATGGTGACGAGCCGCTTGTACCTGAACCAAGGGAACATGCGGTTCGAGGACATCACCGAGCGAGCGGGCGTCACGACGAAGCGATGGGCGACGGGCGCATCGATGGTAGACATCAACAACGATGGACTCCTCGATATCTACGTGTCGGTGTCCGGTCCCGAGTGGTCCAAACCGGAGGAGCGCGCGAACCTGCTGTTCGTCAACAATGGAAATCGCACATTCACGGAAGCCGCGGCGCAATTTGGAGTTGACGACAAAGGATTCACGACGCACTCGGTCTTTCTGGACTACGACGGCGATGGATGTCTCGACTTGTTCGTGCTCACCAACTCACCCGCGGACTTTTCACGCGTGGAAGCGACGAGACACCCCGGCGCGATCCGCGCTGAGACGCCCGGGAGTCTCAACCAGCTCTACCGGAACAATTGCAAAGGATCATTCACGAACGTTTCCAAAGAAGCGGGGATCCTCCGCGATGCCGGATACGGTCTGGGCGTCGTCGTCGGCGATCTCAATCGAGACGGCTGGCCCGACATCTACGTGTCGAACGATGGGACGCCTAACGATGTGCTCTACGTCAACAACGGGAACGGCACATTCACGAACAAGGCAGGCCGCTGGCTGAAGCATGCGAGTTATGCCGGGATGGGCGTCGACGTCGCGGATTTCAACAACGACGGCTGGCCGGACGTGCTCCAGGTGGACATGATGCCGCACGAGCTGAGCCGCCGCAAACGCACAACCGGCTATCTCACGTACACCAGCGTGATGGAGTCCCGCGCGCGAGGTTTTCGCGAAGACTATTCCGAGAATACGCTGCAGCTGAGCAACGGCGTTACGAAGGATGGTGACGTCGTCTTCAGCGACGTGGCTCATCTCGCGGGTGTTGCAGCCACCGACTGGAGTTGGAGCGCGCTCTTCGCCGACTTCGACAACGACGGCTTCAAGGACATCTTCATCAGCAACGGTTATCCAAAAGCCGTCAACGATCTCGACTATCAGATCGCCATGTTCGATGTGCGCCGAGGTAGGGACAACGAGCGCTCGCGTCGAACTGGACTGGATATGCTCCAGGCGCTGCACAGCTACACGGAGCCTAACTACCTCTTCAGGAACAACGGAGACCTAACGTTCGGCGATAAGAGCAAGGCGTGGGGAGTGGATCAGCCAAGTCTGTCGTACGGCGCGGCGTACGCAGATCTCAATAACGACGGCAAGCTCGATCTCGTCGTGAGCAACATCGACGCCCCTGCGTTCATCTATGAGAATGTTGCAGCAACGGCGAGGGGAGACGGTACGCCGCACTATCTGCAAGTACGACTGGAAGGAGATTCAGCGAACCGACGCGGCATCGGATCGCAGGTGATCCTAACGGCGAACGGACAGAAGCAACACATCTATCAGAGCCCGTACAGGGGCTATATGTCGGCAGTAGACGACCGCCTGCACTTCGGACTCGGTGCAGCACGACGTATCGATAGTCTCGAAGTGCTGTGGCCCGACCAGCGGTACCAGGTACTGACCGGCCTCGACGTCGATCGACTCGAGATCGTGAAGCAGTCAGACGCGACGACGAAGAAGGAAATGCGCGCGACAACTCCCGGCGGCGAGCGAGTGTTCGAGCCGCTGGGGCCGGAGAGCGGCCTAACGAGCAAGCACCAGGTTGGTGCGCTAGTGGACTACAGTTCGCAGCCGCTGATGCCGTACATGGTATCCAGGCAGGGGCCGCCGCTCGCCGTAGGCGACGTCAATGGCGACAGCCTCGATGACGTTTTTGTCGGCAGCGCGCCGCGGTCGGCTGGCCAGCTGTTCATTCAGCAAAAGAACGGCACGTTCGTGCTGTCCAGAGAGAGCCAGCCGTGGGAGGGGGAGGCTGACAAGGCGCAGGAAGATTGGGGCGCGCTCTTTCTCGATGCGAATGGCGATGGACGACTCGACTTATACGTGGCCAGCGGTGGATATCACCTAACGAACGGCTCCGCGCTATTGCAGGATCGTCTGTATATCAACCAGGGAAGCGGGAAGTTCGCGCGAGACACGCAGGCGCTGCCGTCCATGCTGACGAGCAAGGCCACAGTGCGCGCCGGCGACTTCGATGGCGACGGAAAAGTGGATCTCTTTGTCGCTGGTCGGCTGAACCCGCAGAACTATCCGACTCCGACTCGGAGCTACATCCTGCGCGGAAATGGTCGAGGCTTTACCGACGTCACCGAGCAAGTCGCTCCGGAGTTGGTGCAGCCAGGCGGCATGGTAACGGATGCCGTGTGGGTCGACTTCGATGGCGATAAACGCCTGGACCTCGTGACCGCCGGCGAATGGATGTCGCTGGAGTTCTATCGCAACGACGGCAAGCGGCTGCATAACGTGACCAAGTCCACGCGACTCCCGCCGATGCGTGGCTGGTGGTTCAGTCTCGCCGCGGGCGACTTCGACAACGATGGCCGGGTCGATCTGATCGCGGGGAACCTGGGACTGAACTACAGCTACACGACGTCCAAGGACAGCAAATTCGGCGTGTACGCGGCTG
>CBQVAZ010000248.1:0-5697 GCA_967720205.1 uncultured Gemmatimonadaceae bacterium
CTGCGCAACGAGCTAGACCCGAAGCGTCTCTTCCTCGGCGCGGCCGCCGCGTGACGCAGCCAACGAAAGGAGAACTGGCTCTCGAAAGGCGCCTGACGCTGCGCGACATGGTGCTGCTCAACCTCGTCGCGGTGATCAGTCTGCGCTGGCTTGCGACGTCCGCTGCTACGGGGCCAAGCGCGCTCGTGCTCTGGGCGCTGGCCGCGCTGTTCTTCTTCATTCCAATGGGGTTCGCTGTCAGCGCGCTGAGCGTTAGGCACCCGGAAGCGGGTGGGCTGTACGCCTGGACCAAGCGCGCATATGGCGATAAGCACGGCTTCATCTGCGGCTGGTGCTACTGGACGAATAACCTGCTGTACTACCCGAATCTGTTGCTGGCCACCGCGGCAATTCTCACGTACGCGTTCGGCCGGGGCGGCACGGGTCTCGAGAACGACTTGGCTTTTGTAGTTCCGACGACTCTGCTGATGCTTTGGTTCGCCACGTTGATCAACGTCGTCGGTGTCGGAACCGGACGCTGGCTGCAGAATATCGGCGCGATCTGCATGTTCCTTCCGGGGATCGCGCTCATCGTGTTAGGCATCATTTCCGTCACGACGCGAGGCTCTGCCAACGAGTTCTCGGTCGCGACGATGACACCGAACCTGCGCGACTTCTCGGCTGTCAATCTGTGGGCATCGATAGCGTTTGCCTTCGCGGGGCTGGAACTAGCGCCCACGATGGCCGCTGAAGTACAGGATCCGCAGAGGACGCTCAAGCGGGCGGTGCTCATCGCCGCGCCGCTCTGCCTCATCGTTTATGGGCTGGGGACGACGTCGGTGCTGTGGATCGTGCCGCACAAAGACGTCAACATCGTGACGGGCATTCTGCAAGCCGTCGACATGGGGGCGCGTTCGTTAGGTGTCGCCTTCGGCTGGATCAGCGCGGTCGCAGCGGGACTCGTCGTCATCGGCAATCTGGGAAGCGTCGGCGCCTGGCTCAGCGGACCCGCTCGCGTCGCACTCACGATCGGCATCGACAGGTATTTTCCGTCCGCGTTCGGCCGCATTCATCCGAAGTATCACACGCCGTACGTCGCGTTCTTCGTGCAAGCGAGCATCGGTACGATCTTTCTGCTGATCGGCGTGTTAGGCCGAGGGACGACCGTCCAGAGTGTCTACCTCATTCTGCTCGACACGATGCTGCTGTTGTACTTCATACCCTTTCTATATCTCTTCGCGTCGTACGTGCGTATCGAGCTGCCGCAAGCGACCGGGCTGAAGAAACTGCGCATCGTCGCGACCGGAACATCGGGCTTCGCCCTCACGTCGTTCGCGATGATCGTTGCATGCGTTCCGCCCACAGATACGCCCAGTGTGGCTGCGTTCGAGGCCAAAGTGGTCGGTGGGGCGCTCTTCTTCGTTCTGGCGGGGACGTCACTCTACGCCTGGCGTCACCGCGCCATCGTGGTCACTGCCTAACGACGTGCGCACGCGCCTAGCTGTCGCGCTGGCAATTGTCGCTGCCGCCGCACACTCGGAGGCGGTCGCGCAGCGGCAGCCCGTGCTGCAGCAGATCCGCGTGCCGCACAACTATTACTATCGCGAGATGTACCTGCCGCAGGTCACGAGTGGGCCGAGCTCGGTGACGTGGTCGCCTGATGGCAAGGAATTGATCTACAGCATGCAGGGAACGCTCTGGCGCCAGCGCGTCGGAAGCGACGAGGCGACGCAGCTGACCGACGGCCCCGGCTATGATCATCAGCCCGACTGGTCGCCGGACGGACGCTACGTCGCGTATGTCTCATACGAACGCGACGCGATGCCTCTCCGGCTGCTGGATCTCACGACAGGCGAGTCACGTGTCCTGCTGGACAATGCCGCCGTGAACGTGGAGCCGCGCTGGTCGCCAGACGGAACGCGCATTGCGTTTGTCTCCACTGCATACGAAGGCCGTTTCCACCTTTTCATCGCAGACTTCACAGGCGGCGCGCTCCGCGCGCCGCAGCGTATAAGTCAAGACCGTGACAGCGCGCTGCCGCGTTATTACTACAGCATCTACGATCATTACCTGTCGCCATCCTGGTCACCGGATGGCATGGAACTGACAGCCGTCTCGAATCGCGGGCATATCTGGGGATCGGGCGGCGTCTGGCGCATGGAAGCGCGCACTAGTGGCGCGCTGCGCGAGATTCGCGATGAGGAGACGACGTGGCGCGCACGACCCGATTGGTCGCGCGACGGCAAGCGCGTGGTGTACGGCTCGTACTTCGGCCGCCAATGGCATCAACTCTGGCTCATGTCAGCCGACGGCGCCAATCCCTTCCAGCTCACCTATGGTGAGTTCGACGCGACCGGGCCGCGCTGGTCGCCGGATGGCGATCGCATCGCGTACATCTCCAATGAAGGCGGCAACACCTCGCTCAGGATCGTCACTGTGCCTGGTGGAGCGATCAGCGAAGTGCGGGCGGCGCGCCGGCGTTACTTTCGCCCCGGTGGCACGCTCAACCTAACGATTACTGACGCCACAGGCGTACCGATCCCGGCGCGCGTGTCGGTCACAGGAGCGGACGGCAGAGGCTACACGCCGGACGACGCCTGGCGTCACGCCGACGACGGATTCGATCGTCGTCAGCGACCGTACGAGCCGACATACTTCCATTCGCGCGGGCTCGCGACGCTCGCGGTGCCCGCCGGCGAGTACACAGTCGAAGTACTGCGCGGCCTGGAGTATAGGTTCGAGCAGCGCAAGGTCAGCGTCCCACCTAACGCAGCGACCACCGTGCGAGTCCCGCTCCGCCGCATCGACAACCTGGCGGCGCGCGGCTGGTACAACGGTGATCTGCACGTGCACATGAATTACGGCGGGAACTATCGCAATACGCCCGACCGTATGCGGGCGCAAGCCCGCGCCGAAGCGCTCGATCTCGTCGAAAACCTGATCGTCAATAAGGAAGGGCGGATCCCCGACATCGGATACTTCGAGGGATCGCGAGCGCAGCCGCAGACGCTCCCACCGCTGATCTTCCATGACGAGGAGTACCACACATCGTACTGGGGCCACAGCGGACTGCTTGGCCTAACGAGTAATATCGTTCTGCCAGGGTACGCGGCGTACACACACACAGCCGCGTCGTCTCTCGTCCCGATGAACGCCGACATCTTTGCGCAGGCACGCGCGCAGGGCGCCATCGTTGGATACGTGCATCCCTTCGACGTATATCCCGATCCCACCGATCGAACCAAGAATCTCACGCACGAGATCCCCGTCGACGCAGCGCTCGGCGGCGTCGACTACTACGAGAGCGTTGGCTTCAACGAAGACGCCATGGCGTCGCAGCGCGTCTGGTATTCGCTGCTCAACAACGGATTCCGCATCGCGGCCGGGGGCGGCACCGACGCCATGATGAACTACGCGTCGCTGCGCGGCCCACTCGGCGTGAATCGCGTATATGTGCAGACCTTGGGGCCGCTCACACAGCGGTCCTTTCTCGCCGGGATCAAGGCAGGGCGCACCTTCGCCACGAACAGCGCGCTGCTCGAATTGAGTGTAAACGGGCAGGGCATCGGCAGCGAGCTGAAACTGCCTAGCGGGCGTCACACACTGCGCGTGCGAGCTCGTATGCGCTCGCTGATACCGATTGAGCACGTCGAGGTCATCAAGAATGGTGAAGTCGCGGCGACGATCCCGCTCTCGGCTGACAGCATGAGCGCCTCGGCTGACATCACGATCGATGCCGAGAAGAGTGCCTGGCTTCTGTTACGCGCGTGGAACGCGGGAGCGCGGCATCCGATCTACGACTTCGCGCCGATCGCGACGACGAGTCCGATCTACATCACGGTTGGCGGCGCGCCGGTACGGTCGCAAAAGGACGCGGAATACTTCATCAGCTGGATCGACCGCTTGATCGAAAGTGCGGAGCGATATCAGGAGTACAACTCGCCCGCTGAGAAGGAGCGAGTGCTCGCGCGGCTCGCAGAAGCCCGAGCGGAGTACGTTAGGCGCTCGGTGCAACCTTAAAAGCGACAGCGCGGACTAACGCGGACAACTCCAAGACGAACGCAGACAAACGGTGGGTTACAAACATTGTGTCCGCGTTAGCCCTGCTGTCGTCAGAGTTCGTCCGCGCTCCCGCTTTTGATCTCATCCAATCTTTTGCGAAGAAAACGACGTTCGGGTTCAGTGCCGGCGAGCCGCAAGGCTGTCTCAAACGCCTCGGCAGCCGCCTCGCGTTTGCCTAACCGCCGCAGTAACTCGCCGCGCGCGGAGTGTAGCGGCGCATAGCCGCGCAGGACGCCTCGTGCGCGCAGCTCGTCCATCAATTCCAGTCCCTGCGCATAGCCTTCGGCCATCGCGATCGCCGCGGCACGATTGAGCTCGATCACAGGTGATGGTCTGAGCCGCAGCAGCAAGTCGTACAAGCCCGCAGCTTCGCGCCAAGTCGTCGCTGCAGCGTTAGGCGCTCGCGCATGCACTGCCGCGATCGCAGCCTGCACCGCATATGCTCCCACGCGGCCGTCCCGGAAAATACGGTCGACCATGGCGAGCCCCTCTTCGATGGCCTGACGGTCCCAGCGCTCGCGGTCCTGTTCATCCAACAGCACCAAGTCGCCGTCCGGTGACTGCCGAGTGTCCCTCCTGGAGTCGTGCAGCAGCATGAGCGCAAGGAGACCGGTCGCCTCGCCCTCACCAGGCATGAGCTCCACGACGAGCCGCGCAAGCCGAATCGCCTCCTGACAGAGCTCGCGCCTAACGATTTCTTCACCCGCCGTGGCCGCGTACCCTTCGTTGAACACCAGGTAAATGACGGCGAGTACGGCGTCGATGCGCTCGGTCCATGTCGAGGGCTGCGGCACCTCATACGGAATCTTCGCCGCGCGGATCTTGTTCTTAGCGCGAACAATCCGTTGCGCCATCGTCTCGAGCGGCACGAGAAAGGCGCGTGCGATCTCATCCGTCGTTAGGCCACACACGGTGCGCAGCGTGAGCGCCACTTGTGCTTCCGGCGCCAGCGCCGGGTGACAGCATGTGAAGATCAGGCGCAGCCGATCGTCGGGGTACTCCGCGTCGGTCTCAGCAGGCTCGACCGGCGTGCTGTTCAACGCGGCTGCATCGTTTTCATAGCGCGCAGCCTTTCTCAAGCGATCCACCGCTTTGAAGCGTCCCGTGCTGACCAGCCACGCGCGCGGATTCGCCGGCACGCCGTCCTTCGGCCACTGCTCGAGCGCCGCCGCGAAGGCATCCTGCAAAGCCTCCTCGGCGGCATCGAAATCACTCGTTAGGCGAATCAAGGTGGCGAGGACGCGACGTGACTCCTGGCGGTAAACCCGCTCGACGACAGCTGCCGCGTCCACTCAGAGACAACTCAGCTCATGCCCAGGAGGGGACGGACCTCGATGGCGCCGCTCCGTGCGCTGGGAATCCGCGCAGCAATAGCCACCGCCTCGTCCAGGTCTTTGGCCTCGATGAGGTAATAGCCGCCTAACTGTTCACGCGTTTCGGCGAAGGGACCATCGGTTGTCTGCGTCTTCCCGTTTCGCACACGCACGGTCGTCGCCGTGTGCGTCGGCGCCAGCTCGGAACCCGCGATGTACTGACCCGCCTTTTGGATCTCGGCGCCGAATGCGCGATACGCGCCGTAGATGGCAGTGCGGTCTGCATCCGAGAACTTCGCGAACGCGGCTTCGTCATCGTAAATGAGGCACATGTACTTCATCG
>CBQVAZ010000249.1:0-5673 GCA_967720205.1 uncultured Gemmatimonadaceae bacterium
GGCGCGGCCGTCGCGGCGAACACGTACACGATCACGCTGACGGGTGCCGGAACCGGCATCACGAGCGCCACTGTGACGCTCAGCCTAACGGTGACGGCGTCGGGCGGCGGCAGCGGTAACGTGTCATTCTCATTCTGCCAGCAGTCAGGGATTCCGCTCTGGGTTGCATTCCAGAACTTCGGCGGCAGTTGGACGCAGGTAACAGGCGTGAACAACGTCTACACGTTTAACATCACCGCGTCGAAGGGTGCGGTTGCATGGGTCTTGCCTGGGGCCAATAACAAGACAAGCCTCCAAATCCTCTATGGCTCGCAGGCTGAGCTGACCACGCGCGGGAGCGGACAATGCGTGGGGAATGGTACGCTCAAGGCGATCAACGTCACGGCGGTCGGCGTCGGAGCCACTGATATTGCCTCCATTGCCATGGATGGAGGTTTTGCGCAGATCATCGGTGCCCTAGGATCGAACACCGCACCGCTGCTGCCGGGGGTCAGAGACGGCTTGGTCGATCTCATTGGCGCCAGGGCCGCGCTGAGTGGCAGCACACTCACCACCAATTCCATCGTCATCCAACGTGATCGGAACGATGCGGCCGGGTCCAACGTGACCGTCGACTTTGCGACAGGCGTCGCGCCGGTTACGCAGACGGCGACGATCGGAAACCTGTTGGGCGCACAGGCCTACGTTTCCTCGCTCTTCTTCTCGAAGAACGGCACGGTTGGATCGCTCTTCTCGGACGCCGGCGGGCCAAGCACCAGCACGACGCACACGTGGCAAGGCGTGCCGGCCGCCAGCGTGATTACCGGGGACTTCCATATTCTGAGTGTCTTCGCGGCGTCTGCAACCGGCCTACCGTTCCGAGCCATCAGTCAATACAACAAGCTCGCCGCGGACCGAACGTACACGCTTCCCGACCCGATTACGACGCCACCGACAATCACTGTGCAGGGGACGTCGCCGTACGTCACGCTTACGACGAACTGGGTGATCCAGAGCGCGCAGTACAACCAGCAATGGAGCATGAGCTTCTCGCCGGCCTCGGGCACGGTCGCAGGGGTTTTTGTGAGCGGGTCGGCTGGCTACTTCGGAACCGGGCCGGTTCAGCTCGCGATTCCAAATTTCGGCTCCAGCTTCAACGCCGCGCACGGCCTGCAACAGGGCATCGCGGTCAACTGGACGTTCACTGCGTCGGGTGGAACTCTCTTCACGCAGCCGAACGGGCCGACACAATTAGAGGGATACATTAGTACCTTTGCCGCCATCGGCGGATCGTTCACGCCGTAACGTTAGGCACTCCGCTGATCGCGTCTTCGGACGCGGTCAGCAACTCGCAGTAACTGGAGGGCGGCCGTTCGCGCGCAGCGCAGCGGCCGCTCTCAGCATTACCCACGCGCCGCCCGGTAGCGGTTATGCGTCGTACAAGTCGTCGCGCGTGAGAGGGAGGCCGCTCTCTCCCGACCCCAGCGGCTTCGCCAACAACAACTGCTCGACATTGATGCGCCCCGTCGCGAACTGGTGCGCCGACCCCGACATGTACAGCCGCCACACTCGATATGTCGCATCACCGACGAGCTGCAGCGCGTCGTCGCGGTTTGCCTCGAGCCGTCGCACCCAGTGGCGCAGCGTGAGCGCATAATGCTCGCGCAGACTCTCCGCATCTCGGCTCTCGAAACCGGCGCGCTCGGCGGCCAGGACGTGCTCGCCTAACGGCAACAGTTCACTATCCGGGAAGACGTAGCGCTCGATGAAGCCGCGACCGCGCCACATCCAGTCCGCGAGACGCCGCGAGAGTGGCTTGGGCCGCGCGCCGTCCACGGTCACGACCCCATGGCTCAGGAACAGCCCGCCCGGCCGCAGCACACGATACGCCTGTGCGAAGTAGTCGCCGAGCCGGCGGTGCCCGACGTGCTCCACCATGCCGATGCTCACGACCTTGTCGAATGCCTCGAGGTCACCGAGCTGACGGTAATCGCGCACCTCGACTCGACAGCGATCGCTCAGTCCGAGCGCGGCGATCCGCTTGCGCGCGAACTCGGCTTGATTCTCGCTCAACGTGATGCCTAACGCGTTGACGCCGCAGCGCTGCGCCGCGTGTATGATCATGCCGCCCCAGCCGCAACCGATGTCGAGCAAAAGCTCCCCCGGCGCGAGACGCAGTTTGCGACTCGTGTGCTCCAGCTTCGCTTCCTGCGCCTCTTCCAGAGTCTCGTTCCCTGACTTGAAGTAGGCGCAGGAATACACCATTCGCTCGTCGAGAAAGAGGCGGAAGAACTCGTTCCCGACATCGTAGTGAAAGCGGACGGCCCGGCGATCGCGACGCGGCGAGTGTCGTCGCGCGAGCGTGGCGATCCCCCAGCGACGGCGCGTTGGCGTAGCCAGCTCTCGGTGGTCGGCCGGCAGCGCCAACAAGTGCGGCAGGATGCGCCTAACGAAACTCCCGGGTGCTACGCGTGTGCCCAGGACCTCGCCCAAGTCGACGGCGGCTTCCAGGTCCCCTTCGGCGTCCACGTCCCCATGGACGTAGGCTTCGGCGAGCCTCAGCTCCGATGGCGGGAGCAGCATGCGTCGCAACGCCCCCGGGTGCTTGAGAACGAGCGTTACGCGTGCGTGCCGCGGCCCTTCGACCTCGCCATCCCAGTATCGCACCGCGACGTCGCGCCGTGCCGGTTCTCCAAGCAGGATCCGCCACACCGCGCGCGAGTGCCCCTTCCAACTGCGTGAGTCGGTGCCGATGGCGTCGCGACGGCTCGCGATGCGGTGGGTGAGGGACGGCTCGACGGAAACCGCACGGAATGCCTCTACGTCGCCAAGCGGGTCGGACGGCGTGCGAGGTGGTGAGGGGCGAGCGTCTGGCCTATCGGTGTTAGGCTGGCGATCCGGATTGCGGTCTCTCATGGCAGCGCCCAAGCGGGTGCCGATTTCTATACCCTAACCGCGCAGCAAGCATTAGGCCTCGTGCACCCCGTCGACTAGCGAGCGCGACAGATTCCGGTCCGCCATCGTCATGCGGTCCGCGGCGGGGGACGCGAGCGCGCACCAGCGACTCGCCACGACGCTGCTGTCTTTCATCCCCGAAGCGGCGTCACTCTGGGCCTGGTCCAGCAGCAACGTGCCGGTGTACACGCGGCCGATCGCCATCGCGAGATCGCGAGCGCTGGCGGCAGCTTCAGCACCGTCCTTGGCGATCTCGTTCACGTGCCGTTCGACGCGCTGCAGCGGCTCCAACAACAGCTGCGCAGTATTCGGCAATAGCTGCGTCGTTAGGCGCGACTGGCTGCGCTCCACGTGACGTCTGAGCGCCGCTAATGCGTCGGTACGGTCCAGCGCACGGAGAACGTCCAGACTCAGCACATTCGTCGTTCCTTCCCAGATGGGAAGCACCTGCGCATCGCGCAGCAGGCGCGGCAGCCCGGTCGTCTCGATGTATCCTGCCCCGCCGAACGACTCGACTGCCTCGCTCGCCACCGCAACGGCTTGCTTACCCGTCATCAGCTTTGCGATGGGGACGAGAAGGCGAAGCAGCGCGCGATCGTCGTCAGTCGCCTCGCCATTCTCGTCACGCCCCAACAGCCACGCGACGTTGAATCCCAGTTGAGTCGCTCCGCGCGTCTCTACCTCCATCGCCGCGAGCGTTTCCGCGTGCAGCGGCAGCTCGATCAGGCGACGGCCGAAGGCATGTCGCCGCCGCGCGTAATCGACAGATAATGCAACGGCTCGTCGCATCAGCGACGAGGCGCAGAACGTGTTCCACACACGGGTGATCGTGAGTACGGGCGCCATCTTCTTGATGCCGTGCCCCTCGCCGTCGACGAGAATCGCCGGTGTCCCTTCGAGAGTCAGCTCGGCTGTCGGTAGCGCGCGCGTGCCTAACTTGTCTTTCAGCCGGTTCACGCGGATCCGTTGCAGAGCGCCTGACGAGTCCCGCGTTTCCAACGCGAACAAGCTGAGATCCTTCGCACCCTCGATGCGCGCGAGCGTGAGCGCCATCTGCGCCGTCGTCGCCGACGTGAACCACTTGTCTCCATACAGCCGCCATTCGCCATCGATGCAGCGTGCAACGGTCGTCGTACCCGAAACGTCTGATCCGCCTGTGCGCTCCGTCATCCATTGACCCGACGTCCAGAACGTGTCCGGATCGCGCGACGTTAGGTAACGCTGCATCGCCATCAGTCGTTCGTCCGATTTTCCGTGCAGCTCCAAACAGCGCGCTGCGCCGTCCGCCATCGCAAAGGGGCACGTGACGGTGGCTGACGATGGATGAACGAGATACACACGCGCGAACTGGTCGACGCGCGAGAGCGCGCCCAGACTGCGTTCGTACGCAGAAGCAACGAGACCTTCGGCGGCAGCGATGCGTTCCAGTTCCCGCCACGCTTCGCTGATCTCCAATCGATCAACGCGGTTCCCCCATGCGTCGAAGGGTACGTGCCGAGGCGGCGACGCTTCGGCGGCGTCACCTAACGCGAGAATGTCAGTGACCGCACGACCGCCGAGTTGTGTGAGGTCATCGTGGACAGCGCGCCAGACGTCCTTCGGCAGCAGGCGGCCCAACAGCGCGCGAAGCGGAGCGTCACCCGTGTAGGTGTTCTCGAGCTTCGGCGGATCCTGGTGGAAGCCTGACATCTCTCATGGCTGAAACGAATTGAAGTAATGGTGTGGGCGCCGCTTTCCGTAAAGCGCCCCACACAAGTAAGATGCGAGTGCCGAACCACCGGTCGTCACCGCGCGCGGCGCCAACTCCCGACACGTTCATGCACCCATCGCAGCTCCCTGCGGCCGTCTCGCTTCTCGCGCTGCTGGCCGCTGCGGCGCAACCCGCTGACGCGCAGGCGAGCACGCAGCGCTGGTACCGCGGTAATACGCACACGCACACGCTCAACTCAGACGGTGACTCACCGCCAGAGGTCGCTGTGCGCTGGTATAAAGCGCACGGCTACGACTTCGCCTTCGTCACGGACCACGAATTCATCACCGACGTCGCACCGCTCAATGCAGCGCTCGGGACGGATGGAAAGTTTCTCGTCATTTCGGGACAGGAAGTCACCCAGCGAGTCGCAGACGCCACGCACCCGGATGGCTGGCGCCAGGCACACGTGAACGCGTTAGGCACCACGTCGGTCATCCGTCCCTTCGGGGAAAAGAACATCGCGCTCGACATGACGATCGCGCAGACGTACAGCCGTCACGTTCCCGCGATTCGCGCCGGCGGCGGCGTTGCCCAGGTAAATCATCCGAACTACCGCTGGTCCGTTAACCTGTCCGACCTAGTCGCCTTACCCGACTCCACGCTCTTCGAGCTCTGGAACGCGCACGTCTTTGTGAACAACCTCGGCGGCGCTGACAGCGCCGGGAATCGCGCGCCTTCCACCGAAGCGTTATGGGATTCCTTGCTGACGCGCGGCAAGGTGCTGTTCGGCGTCGCCAGCGACGATAGCCACAGCTTCAAGCCCGAGGAAGCCGAGAATCCCGAGGCGACGCGCCCCGGGCGCGCGTGGGTCATGGTGCGCGCCGCCAGCCTAACGCGCGACGCGATCCTGTCGGCGCTCGCGCGTGGCGACTTCTACGGGTCGACCGGCGTTACCCTGCGCGCGTACTCGGCGGACGTGCGTGAGATCCGGCTCGAAATCGAGCCGTACAACGATCGCCGCTTTCTGATCGAGTTTATCGGGCGCG
>CBQVAZ010000250.1:0-5662 GCA_967720205.1 uncultured Gemmatimonadaceae bacterium
TTGGGTCGCTGGATGAACATCGAGCGCCACCTAACGATTCTGATCACGGCTGGAACGAGCATCTGCGGCGGCAGCGCGATCGCGGCCGTCGGACCCGCGATCGGTGCCACACGCGAGGCGATGAGCGTCTCGCTCGCGACGGTGTTCGTGTTCAACGCAATCGCGCTCTACATCTTCCCGCCCATCGGCCACCTCGTCGGCCTGAGCGAGCATCAGTTCGGCATCTGGGCCGCTCTCGCTATCCACGACACCAGTTCCGTTGTCGGCGCGGCGGCGAGTTATGGGCCGTTGGCACTGCACGAAGCCACCGTACTCAAGCTCGCGCGCGCCCTGTGGATTCTCCCGCTCGCGTTGCTCGCGCCACTCGCCGTGCGCCATAAGGCCGGCACGTTAGGCAACGGCAAGCTGCCCGTGCCATGGTTCATCGGGCTGTTCGTCCTCGCTGCCATCGTTCGCTCCCTCGCCCCGGCCGCCACGACGCACTGGTTCGACATCGTGGCGCGTGCCGGTCGCTCGGCGCTCGTGCTGACTCTGTTCCTGATAGGGACTAGCGTGACGCGCGAGCAGTTACGCAGCGTCGGTTTTCGGCCGCTCGCCTATGGCTTTCTCCTCTGGCTCGCCGTCGCCATCCCTACACTTTTCGCCGTTCTTTGGGGAACAGCTAGATAGATCTGGTCGCTCGCCGCATAAACGACCCGATACTTATTATCGCAAGGTGACTCTCCATCGCACGAACGGCTTGGCCGACGCGCTCGACGAATTCACGCCGCAATCCGATGCGGAGGCGCGTGACGTCGCGCGATTGCGCGCGCGGGCAGTCGAGGGCGATCCGTGGGACCGTTCCACTCCCCTGCACGCGACGGGTTCCGCGGTCGTTGTGCACCCAGATTCGGCGCGCATCCTCCTTCGCTGGCATGAACGCATGCAGGCCTGGCTCCAGGTGGGTGGCCATGGCGACGCTGGGGAGACACATCCCTTCGACATCGCGCTGCGCGAAGCGCGCGAGGAGACCGGCCTTCCCGATCTCGCGTGGTGGCCGGATCCGGCTAGACCGCTGCTCGTGCACGTCGCAATCGTACCTGTGCCGGCTGCCCGTGGAGAGCCTGAGCATGAGCACGGCGACTTACGCTATGTACTCGCGACCACGCGACCCGCGGATGTAATTCCTGAATCGGGATCCGCTGAGGTGCGCTGGTTTACGCCGAACGATGCTCTAGCCGCCGTTCCACAGGACAGCACGCGTGAGACGATCGAACGCGTCGCGCAAATGCTGCAACGATCGCGACAAAGCTGTTCCGGGCCGGACTCACGCTGAGCGAAGGAGATAATGAATGACCGCCAAGCGAGAAGCGCGCAGACTGCGCTCAGCGCAGGAGCGAGAGAAGAAGGAACGACGACGACGACAGCAGGTCGTTCGATCGCGCCTGCTATTCGCACTGGGAGCTGCGGCAGTGGTCGCGCTCGGGTTCTTATTGGCGCAGCGCGAGAGGCCTGGTGGTCGCCCAGGACAGGTCTGGTCAGCGGAGCACGGCCATTGGCACGATCGGTAGCCTCAGCGCTCCTAGCGACCTCCATGCCGCGTCGTCACGACGATCAAATCAGCTACGATCACATCGCCGTTAGGCGCCGTGATGACATGACCCACACTTGACGACGACCGCAGCAGACGTACTTCGCGAACGTCGGACGCGGGAATCGATCGCAGGAGTGAGAGCTCTGCTGGAGGGGAACCGTCCACTGATACCCACGGTGTCGTTCCGCGCGACACGAGCATAAAGGGACGCAGTCGTTGCAGAGCGTCCATGAGAGTGCCGTGCTGGATGATCCCACCCAACTCCTGCGCGGTCACGACGGTGCTGGCTGAGACGCCGTCAGTCACCTCGCTCGAGCTTCGGTTTCTCGCAGGGCCAGTGGCGCATCCGGCTGCCAGACCGACGATTGCCAACGCAGTTGTTGCGCGACGTGTGAACGACATCGGCTCCTACTTGGGCTATTGGAGCCAGCAACCTGCTCCGCCTGCGTGACAGAGCTCTGATGCGACCCTGAGAATGGGATGAAAAGCGCCTTTGCGGATCCAGTCCGGCGCGGTAGCGTCATGACGACGCGTCGCTTCACCACCTCTTCAAGACAGCTGACTTGATCACACTCCGAACGTTGGGCGGACTGTCGATCGAGAATGGAGCCTCGACAGGCAGCGGGATGGCGCAACGCCGTCCCTTAGCCCTGCTCGCGCTGCTCGCAGTTAGTGGGCGCCGAGGATTCAGCCGCGACAAGATCGTCGCGCTCCTGTGGCCCGAGAGCGATGCGGAGCACGGGCGCAATTCGCTCAGCCAGGTGATCTCACTGCTCCGGCGTGAATTGGCGACAGACGACATCGTCCTCGGCACAGCCGAGTTGCGTGTGAATAGCGACGTCCTCGCGTGTGACGTGACAGAGTTTGAGCAGCGGATCGCAGCGGACGATCTCGAGGCGGCGACGCGGCTCTACACCGGCCCCTTTCTCGACGGCGTCTTTCTCAAGAACACGCCCGAGTTCGAGCGCTGGGTGGACCAGGAGCGATCCCGCCTGCAACACGCGCAGGGCGACGCCCTCGAGAGTCTGGCGACGCGCGCCACGGCGAGCGGGGACCACGTGTCCGCCGTGCGCTTCTCGCGCCAGCGCGCGAATCTGACGCCTAACGACTCGCGGGCTGCGCTCGGATTGATGCGGTCGCTTGTCGACTCGGGCGATCCCGCCGGTGCGCTCGCCCACTATCGAGTGCACCAGGCCTTGTTGCGCGATGACTTGGGCCTCGAACCGGATGCGTCGCTCGCGGAGTTCGCGGCAGCCGTACGCGCAGGGAACCGTCGATCCGCGCCTAACGAGGATGCCCGAGATACGGCCGGGACCGCCCCCTTGGATGTTGCCGACAGAATGCGGGCATTCGAGACGATGTCGACGCCAGACAGGCTTGTGCAGGCGGCAGGCCCTAAGTCGCTCGTTAGGCGCAGCGCGCGCTGGATCGTAGCAGCAATCGTTGTCCTGGGACTGATCGCTGCGGGTGTGCTGCAGCGAGTCACGAGGAGCCCTGAGCCGCGTGTGTCGCAGCTTACCTACCTTCTCCCCAACGGAACGGCGCTGCATGGTACTGGGACCGCCCTCTCACCCGATGGAACCACCATCGTTTACGTCGCTACCGAAGGGGCGACGGAGAGCCCGCAGCGACTCTATGTGCAACGACTCGACGAGCTGCACGCACGGCCGCTCGCGAAGACGGAGGGGGCGACCTATCCGTTCTTCTCTCCCGACGGCGCTTCTGTTGGCTTCTTTGCCGGCGGAAGGCTGAAGACAGTTTCGCTCAGTGACGGCAGTGAGACTGTCATTGCGGATAGTCTTCGCCTGGGAACTGAGGAGGGAGCCGACGCCTCATGGGGTGACGACGGCTATGTCGTGTTCGGCGAAAACAGCGACAGGCCGACGCTCGGCATCAGCCGCGTATCGGCGGTTGGTGGACCTGTTCAGGTGCTGACGCGCCCCGACACTGCTAGTGGGGATATCGCGCACTTTGCCCCTCAGCGTCTGCCTGGGACGACAACGATCATTTATTCGGTAGGCCGCCGCGACGCTTCGGGATTGACGTTTCGAGTGGTTGCCCAGGAACTTCGTGGTGGGCCGTTGCGCAACGTGATCGAGGGAGCAACGCGCGCGCGATACATCGACGGCGGCCAGCTCGTTTACCAAATAGCCGGTGATGTCTTCGTGGCTCGATTCGACGTTCGTACGTTGGTACTGTCCGAGCGCAGGCCCGTTCGCGATGGTGTTTCCCCAATGCCACGGGCGCAATCGTGGGCTGCTACTGGAGACGTGCTCATTTATCAGCCTGCAGTTGCAAGTGCGCGCACGCTGGTCTGGGTATCCCGCGACGGCACAATCGAACCCATCTCGGCGCCTCCTCACAATTACATATACCCAGCCATCTCACCGTTAGGCGATCGGCTCGCGGTGATCGTGCAAGATGACGCCCTCCGCTCGGACGCGTGGACCTACGACCTGCGGCAACGATCGGCGCCGAGGAAGCTCTCGTCGGATGGAATGACGCGAGGTCCGATCATCTGGTCCTCGGACGGCAAGCAGTTGACGTACCGCCATCGCATCGGCACTGGATTTGACCTGTACTCGCGAGCCGCCGATGGTGGGGGCGCCGCGGAGCTGTTGTTCGGGTACGGCGGTATGCTCTGGCCCGCCGCCTGGACGCTAGATATGCGGACGCTCGTCGTGCAGCTGCACGACACCGTCACCAATGGCGGAGACCTGTGGACGCTTGATGTCGCGAGCAAGACGCTGCGCCCGCTTGTGCGTTCTCCTGCATACGAATGGGGTAGCCGTCTGTCGCCAGACGGGCGGTGGCTCGCGTACTGCTCAAACGTCTCCGGCCGCCACGAGGTGTACGTCACGTCGTTTCCTGGCGCCCGCGAGCGATGGAAGGTTTCACAGGACGGCGCGCGTGAAGTTGTGTGGTCGAAAGACGGACGCGAGTTGTTTTTTCGGAACGGACAGGAGCTACTAGTTGCGGCGGTGCGGCCTGGCGCGAGGTTCGATTGGGCCCCGCCGCGCGTGCTTTTCAAATGGGACTATTGGCCAAGCGGGACGACGGGTCCGGGCGGCACGAACTACGACGTGTCGTCAGACGGCAAACGCTTTCTGATGGTACAAGAACCGCCACGCGGCGCGCCGCGGCTGAACGTCATCCAAGGATGGCAGCGTCTCAAAGGGGAAAACGCCGTCCACAATCGCTGATCGACGCTGCGCACCGCGGTGGGGGCCGCGCATATTCAGCCGCGATGCCTCTCTCAACCAATGAACACTCCGCAGTAACTCGACGCCTCGCCGAGGCGATGGCGGCCGCGAGGTACGAGGACCTACCGCCTAACGTCGTCGCCGATACGCGCCGCGCCATTCTCGACTGGCTCGGCTCTGCCCTCGCCGGATCGCTGGAAACTCCGGCGCGCCTCGCGCAGCACATCGTCGCGGGATTCGGCGCATCCGACGAAGCGACAGTCTTCAACGCTCCGCGATCATCGGCCGCCGGCGCCGCGCTCGCTAACGGCGTCGCGTCGCACATCCTCGAGCTGGACGACATCCACAAAGGCTCCACGATCCACGGCGCTGCACCGATCATCCCAGCCGCGCTTGCAGTCGCTGAGCGAGAGCACGCTGACGGAAAGGCATTCCTTCTGGCCGTCACGCTCGGCTACGAAGCCGCGCTGAGAATCGGCGAGGCCGTCAATCCCGATCACTATCGCTTTTGGCATCCGACTGGAACGGCCGCGACGTTCGGCGCCGCTGTCGCGGCCGGATCGTTGCTGGGCCTCGATGCGACGCAGATGCAGGGCGCGTTAGGCACGGCCGGCACGCAGGCCGCCGGGCTTTGGGAGTTCAACGCCGACGGCGCGATGAGCAAGCATCTCCATCCTGGCAAGGCAGCATTCAACGGAGTCCTCGCCGCGGACCTGGCAGCCGCAGGCTTCACCGGCGCCACGCGAATTCTCGAAGGTGAGCGCGGATTCTTCCGCGCCATGGCGCGGTCCTTCGACGCCACGCGCATCAGCGATGGACTCGGTGAGACTTGGAAGGTCAGCGAAAACTGCTACAAGATGCACTCCTGCTGCGGACACACACATTC
>CBQVAZ010000251.1:0-5629 GCA_967720205.1 uncultured Gemmatimonadaceae bacterium
CGTCGCGCGTCCGTGCGGACGACGAGCGTCATCGTGTCGCGTGCGTCGAGAGAGGGCTGAATCACACGCGCCTCCCACGTGGAGGCGTTCGCGCGAGTGACGATTCGAGGGTGCAGGCGCGCGCGCAATGTGCTCACCTGCGAGGCATTGAGCAGCGCGAGGTGCCGCCGGCGCTCCGCGGCCGGGAGCCCAGTCAGCGACGCGAGCAGGCTGTCGAGCTCCTGCAGTGTAAAGCGCGGCGCGGTGAACGGCTTGCGCTGGTGCCCCCAGTACTGGAAATCGCGCTCGACGCGCATGGAGCCCAAAAGGAACCATCCAAGATCGATGCGCCGAGCGTCGCTCGTTAGGCTGTACTCCAGGGTGCGCGCCCGGCCGGTTTGCGCGACTTCAGCGCCCGCGCTCTTCCAGCGCAGATCGGCGAAGGCGCCACGCTCATTGCGCGCCGTGAAGCCGATGCTCTCGTTCTCCGCGTTGGCCCAAAGGTGTACGACGCGGCCGGCGCGGGCATCGATGTAGATCTGGACGGTGTTGCCAGTGGCGTCGCGGAAGAAACGCGTCTGGTAGCCCTGGTACGCCGCCGGATCGTCCATCCCCGCTTCGGGGAAGGCGAGCACCGGAAGCGTCTGCTGAGTCGAGGCAGCGAGCTGCGCGAAAAACGCAGCGGCGAAGAGCAGTCCCATGTGTTGTTATTCCGTCAGCGCCGCGTTTACCGCTTGTCTCCCTGCCGATCCATCTCGGCGAACTGCAGCCGGATGCGCGGCTTTCCTTTATCTCCCTGCGAGAATTCGACAGTTCCCGATGTGTGCAACAACGAGAAACGCTGGCGCGTGACGGGCACGAGCTGCAGCTCTCGCGTCGATCCCGGCATCGTGAGGACAAGCTGCCCGGCGCGAAGAGTCACGCGCGCGATCTCTTCGTTAGGTGTCGCGTACGTTCCGACGTACGATTGCAGCACTGACGGCGGGACGGTGGTCTGTGCGACGCTCGTGGCGAGGCCGGCCGGCTGCTCTATGTCTGGCAGCGGGCGCAGCCAGACATTGCGATAACGCACGGGATTGGCGTGGTCCTGCAAGAGGAGCGGGAGCGCGTCGCCGTGCGCACTGTACTGGCGGTGCTGCAACCAATCCGTGGGCCCCCAGAGATCCACGTGATCCTGCACCAGCACGCCGTTGTGAAAGACCGTCATCTGCGCCGGCGTTTTAAGCCCGCCGTTAGGCAGAAAGCGCGGCCGACGGAAGATGATATCGTATGTCTGCCACTCGCCGGGACCGCGCGACGCGTTGACGAGAGGCGGATACTGGCCGTATACGGCGGCCGCCTGTCCGTCGGCGTATGTCTGATTGCCGTACGAGTCGAGCACCTGAACCTCGTAGAGCCCCATGATGATCACGCCGCTGTTGCCACGCCCCTGACCGTTCCCCTGGACGCGACTTGGCGTCGCCCACTCGAGGTGGATTTGCGCGTCGCCAAACCCTCGGCGCGTCTTGATCGCGCCAGCTCCGGGTGCCGTTTCCATGTAGCCCTCGCGCACGGTCCAACCCGGGGCGCCACCATCGGCCGACATCCATTCGCGCAGTCCGCTGCCATCGAACAACACGACCGCGTCGCTGGGTGGCTGGGTGACCGACGTGCCCGGCGTGATCACGCGCGGTTTCGGGCGCGAGACGTCGTGCGCCTTCCAGCGCGTTGCCTGTCCCTGTTGCGTCCTCAGCGGGAGCGTCAACGCCAGGCCTAACACAAAAGCAACAGAGACAACTCGTGGCATAGGAGGCCTTCGCTGACAATGGCTCGTTAGGCGTGACCGGCCCAGCTCGTCTCGCCCGGGGTATACGGGACGCATGGCTCGAACTTTCCAGGCGTCTCGGCATAGCGCTGCGCCTGAGTGCAGCCGATCTCGGAGGTGAAGTAGCCGAGCAGCGTCAGCTCCTTCATCATGCGGAAGTAGTGCTCAGGCTCCTCCGCTTTTTCAGTCGTGTCGGGCTGCGCGGTCTTCTGCTCGGTCTCGGACGCTCGCTTGCGAGCTTCTTTGGAGTCGTGGTGATCCTTCGCCTCTTTGTCCAGTTTCTCGAGGAGCGTTAGGCGCTGCTGCGGCGTCGCGGACATGAAGCTCGTGCCGTTGTCTTTCACGCTCGCATCGTCCAGCTGCTTCATGCCGTTGCGAAATACGGTCTGGTCTTCGGGCTTGTACGTGTCGGTGACCATGAGTGCCATGAACGCACCCACCTTGGCCGCCTTCGCTCCCGGCGTTTTCGTTTCCGGCAGAATCGTCTCGGCGATCTCGTCGAGATAGGCGACGTCGGCCGTGCTGAACGTCCCGACGCCCGCCTGCGCGGCGCCGCGATCGCGCGTGCAGCTGGCCAGGAGTGAACTTCCGCCGACGAGGGCGACGCCGCCCAGGAGCGCGCTGACGCGCTGGATCGCTTCGCGTCGCGTGATCGCGAGTTGCTCTTCAGTTATTGGCGACATAACGGATCTCTCTGGTTAGGCGCTTACAGGTTCTGCCGTTTGAGCTCGTTCACGGCATGGTCGGCCGCGCGCGCAGTCATGGCCATGTACGTCAGCGACGGATTCACGCACGCGGCCGATACCATCCCCGCGCCGTCCGTCACGAACACGTTAGGCGCGTCCCACACCTGATTCCACTGGTTGAGCACGGAAGTCTTTGGATCGCGCCCCATGCGCGCCGTGCCCATCTCGTGAATGCCCATGCCAGGGAAGTATTCGTTCTCGAAGGTGTGCACGTCTTTGACGCCGCTCGCTTCGAGCATTTCGGCCATATCGGCCGTCATGTCTTTGCGCATCATGCGCTCGTTCTCGCCCATGCCGCAGTCGATCTTGAGCACGGACAAGCCCCACTTGTCTTTCTTCGTCTCGTCCAGCGTGACCTTGTTGTCGTGGCTAGGCAGCATCTCGCCGAACGCGGTTGCACCGATTGACCAATCGCCAGGCTGCGCGGCGCGATCCTTGAACGCGCCGCCGACGCCTAACTCGGCGACCGCGCGCGACCAGCCGTCGCGGCTTGCGCCTCCCTGATATCCGAAGCCGCGCAGATACTTCCGCTTGTCGCCGGCGACGTTGCGATAGCGCGGGATGTAAAAGCCCGTCGGGCGGCGGCCGGTGTAGTACTTGTCGTCCAGTCCCTCGATCTTGCCGGACGCGCCTAACCGGAAGTGATGGTCCATCAGGTTGTGGCCAAGCTCGCCCGAGCTGCTCCCCAAGCCGCCCGGCCACAGGTCGGTGGCCGAACGCATCAGGAGCCATGTGGAATTGAGCGCCGACGCGCAAAGGAAGACGACCTTGGCGTTGTAATCGGTCGTGGCGTTGCTGAGCGCATCGATCACGCGCACTCCCTTCGCGCGCTTGCGATCCTTGTCGTACAGCACTTCGCTCACGATGGCGAACGGCTTGAGCGTTAGGCGTCCGGTCGCGACGGCAGCCGGCAGCGTGGACGACTGCGTACTGAAGTACGCGCCATAGGGGCAGCCTAACCAGCACGCATTGCGATACTGACAGGGGCTTCTACCCGGGAGCGGCAGCGTTAGGTTGGCGACGCGACCCGGGATGAGTCGGCGGTTCTTGCCGAAGGATGACTTGGCGAGCGCCGCGGCCACTTTCTCCTCGCCGCAGTTGAGCGGCATCGCGGGCTGGAATTCTCCATCCGGCAATTGTGGCAAGCCTTCCTTGGATCCGGCGATCCCGGCGAACTTCTCGACGTAGTCGTACCAGGGCGCGATGTCCGCATAACGAATGGGCCAATCGGTCGCGATGCCATCGCGCACGTTCGCCGTGAAGTCCAAGTCACTCCAGCGGTAGCTCTGGCGTCCCCACATCAACGAGCGGCCGCCCACGTGGTATCCGCGAAACCAATCGAAACGCCTTGCCTCGGTGTACGGCGACTCCTCGTCCTTCACCCAGTAGTCGAGGTTCTTCTCGTTGAGCGGATAGTCGCGCTTGAGCACCGGATAGTGCTTTTCCATTTCCTGCGTTCGACCGCCGCGGTGCGGGTACTCCCAAGGCCCCTTCGTGGCGTTCACATAGTCTTTGATGTGCTCGATGTTGCGGCCGCGCTCGAGGAGCAGCACGCGAAGGCCTTTTTCAGTGAGCTCTTTCGCGGCCCAGCCTCCGGATATGCCTGAGCCGACGACGATCGCATCGTATTCCGTACCTTGCATTGCATCCTCCAGCCGTACAAAAGGATCAGGTCCGCGAACCTAACGATTAGCGCGCCGGGACGCGACTAGCGCACTGCCTCAGCGTGTTTGCGAGCTTGCGCGGTACGAGTAGCAACGGATCCGAGCTCGACCAGCGTCGTTCGAATGCGCACGTCGATCATCGCGTCGGAGTTGTGTTCGATCATGCCGATGAGAATAGATGCAGTGCGTTCACCCGCTTCGACACCTGCGTGACGAAAGTGCGTGACGTTCGGGTGCAGGAATGTTGGCGCCTGGCCATCGCTGATTGCCAGGAGTGAAACGTCATCGGGGATTCGCATCCCGCGGCGCATGAGCAGGTAGTGCGTGTGAACGAGGAGCTCGTCCGTCATCGCGAATATTGCAGTCACGTCCGGATGTGCTGCCAACGCGCCTTCCAACTGTGCTTCGAGCTCGCTCAGGATTGTCACGCGTAGGATTTGTGAATCGGCGACAGCTATACGCTTGTCCGTGTAGCCGCGGCGAAATCCTTTGAGTCGCTGCGAGCTAATGCGCTGACGTTGATCACCAAAGATGCCAAGGCTCCGCGTGTGCCCACGCTCGATCAGATAGATCGCTGCCTCGCGCCCCGCGCCGTGATCATCGATCGTGACTGTCGAGTATTTCGTCGTCTCAATGGTCCTATCCAGAAGCACGACTGGAATTCCGCAATCGTGCAGAATGTTGAGGTGCGCGAGGTCCGCTGTTTCCGATGAGAGGACCAGCAGCACGCCGTCGGCTGACAGGTGTGTGCAGTATTCGACGAGCCGGCGTTCTTGCACGATCGAATTGTCTGACTGGAAGACGATGAGTGAGTAGTCGTTCTTCTGCACAACGCGATTGATCCCCGCGATCATCGAAGGAACAAAGAACATGTTCATCTCGGGGAGGATCAGCGCGATCAAGCGCGAGTGCTTCGCTCGGAGATAGCGCGCGCGGTAGTTCGGGATGTAGTTGAGCGCCTGCGCCACTTCGCGCACACGATCTTTCGTCGCGCTGCTGATGTCTGGATGGTCCGCCAGGGCGCGTGAAACGGTCGGCATGGAGAGCGACAGGCGCTTAGCTATGTCGCGCAGTGTGACCCGGTTACCGGTCATAGGGGAGGCAGAATGGCGTACGGGGCCGTAATCGATTGCGTTATCGTTTGCGCAATTTGTTGCGGATAATCGTCTTGCGCTAGGAAGTACCCGCTGCTATGAAAGGAGCCTGAAAAAGACCACCGGCCGTCACCCCGGGGGACCGGACGTGGGATCTGCGCAGCGAATGTTTGTGAAACTACTTGCAGCGCGACGCCGCTTGATGTTCGTGTGTCCGCTTGTCCCAGCGCAGCGCCTAACGACAACGCATCAGCAAACCAGCCGCCCTCAGGGCGATTCCCGCGCCTATGGCGCTTTTGGAGGCTAGTCGAATGGCAGTCACTCGTCGTCTGTTAGTCGTGA
>CBQVAZ010000252.1:0-5626 GCA_967720205.1 uncultured Gemmatimonadaceae bacterium
CCGTGCGCTCGGCGACCGCACCGCGTGCGGTGAGCACAGGCAGTCGCGCTCGATCAGTCAACGTCAACTCGGGGGTCACCTTAGGGGTGCGGGGAGGGGCTCACGCAGGGCCTGGCGGCATAATCGCGCGACAGGGGCGTTATTGCCAGTCCGCGACTGGTCTGGTCGCAACGCCGGGCAGTTAAGAGCGGGCGACCGGACTCGAACCGGCGACGTCCAGCTTGGGAAGCTGGCATTCTACCAACTGAATTACGCCCGCGAAGGTCGGAAACATACGACCTCGCCCAGCAGAATCACCACCCTCCTGGTGGGAGCCCGCCGCCCGACCCAGGCGCCGGCGGCGGATTCCCGGGCGACCCCGGCGGGCCGGGGGTCTGCGCGCCCTTGGGTCCCCAGTTCACGCGAGCGAGGTCGGCGGCGAGACGCTGCATCACGTTAGGCAGCGCGCCAAGCGGCTCGCGCAACGACGTCGTGACTTCGAGCGTTTCGAAGTTTCGCTCCTCGGACATGTCGCGCACCGTCAAGCGCACGCGCAGCGAATCGGCGCCGCGGCGATTGAGCTGTGCGACCACGATCGCCCCAGCACCCAACTCCAATCCAACGAAGCGTCGGTCGTTCGTTTCCCGTGTCGCGCGAGCGGCCGAGTCACCCGCCAGCTCGGCGCCGCTGCGCCGGATGGCCGCGCGTACCGAGTCCGAATAGGCACGCGCAACGGCGCTCAGCGAGTCGATGCCAGTCTGATTCTCGATGTCGAAGACAACGACTCGATGCGGGTCGTCGCGAGTGCGCCAGCTGACGCGGTTGAGCGCGCGGACGACGTCGCGCACAACGATCAGAGTTCCGGTCGAGTCATCCAGCTCGCTGCCGCTGCGCTGTGCTTGTTGACTGTTGCGCCAGATGTCATGCACGAGGATTTGCGCTTGCAGCTCGCGGTTGCTCACTGTGAGGTAGCCCGAAAGCACGGCACCGATGCCACTGGCTTCCGCTGTCCGTCGTCGGGGGTTCTGATCGTTGTCGGCGAGAAGCCTAACGAGCTCTGCGTCGCTCGCGAGCGTATAGCCGGCGGCTGTAACCGCCCGCTTGAGCGAGTCCTCGATGGCGCGGGCAACCGACGCGTATTGCGGTCGAGAAGTCGCGTCTGTGACGGGAAGGACGGCGACACGACGCGGGCGTCCGCCTGGCGTCATCAGCGGCGCGGCCTGTCGTGGAAGCGTGACTCGCGTGTTGGCGACCGGAGCCGGTTTCGGCGCTGCTGCCGGGGTGCGCGAGGTCTGTTGGGATTTGCCCGCGTTTGAATCCGCTGGGCTGACCGTTGCCTCGCGTTTGGGCGGCGCTATGAGCGGCGCGGTCCGCGCGCCCGCGCTCTCGTTAGGCGGCGTCAACAATGAGGTGTTGACTTTCGCCGATTCGGACGCGACACGCAGGCTTTCGGCTAGCATTATCGAAGGCCGTGGAACAGTTGGAGCGTTCAATTCATCGCGTCGCGACAATATGATCGCCGCAGCGGCGACTACTGCGAGTCCGACGGCGGCTGCAATCGCACGGCCCGCGATCGAGCGGCGCAGTTCGCTCGCCGGCGCCTGTACGATCATGGCGGCGACGGGCGCGCGCGTTGGAGGTGCGGCAATCAACGAAGCCGACGATCCTGAGCCGGGCGTGATGAGCTGCTCCAGCTCCTCGAGCGCCGCGGCTGCTGTCGGCGGACGGTCATCCGGCTGCTTGGCGAGCAGGCGCATGACGGCGGCGGCCAGCGGTGCCGGCACATCGGGGCGTGCGCGTTCGATCGGCTCGGGCATGCGTGTGAGCTGCGCCGCCATGGTCGCCGCTGGCGACTCGCCACTGAATGGCTGCTCTCCGGTGAGCAGCTCGTACGCGAGCAATCCCACCGCGTAGAGGTCCATGCGGTGGTCCGCGTTAGGGTCGGCGGCGAGTTGCTCCGGCGCCATGTAGGCCGGCGTGCCGATTGCGAGACCGCCTGATGTCGCACCCGACTGCGGAATCGCGGCGGTGAGAGCCTTCGCCACGCCGAAATCGGTGACGAGCGCGTGCGTCCCATGCGTTAGGATATTTCCCGGCTTGATGTCACGATGGATGACGCCGCGCTGGTGTGCGTATGAGAGCGCGTCGAGCACGTCGTGCAGCGTCCGCACAACCGTTCGTGGCGCGAACTTCCCGCGGCTCGCGAGAGCCTCGCGCAGCGATTCGCCTTCCACGAACGGCATCGTGTACCAGATAAGGTCATCATGTTCGCCGGCGCTCAGCACCGGAACGATGTGCGGGTGCGCCAGCTGCGCGGCGAGCATGATCTCGCGGCGGAATCGCTCGCGGTTCATCCCCGCCGCGAGATCTGGCCGAAGCACCTTCACGACGACGGCTCGTCCCAGCGCGAGTTCCGTTGCCACGAAGACGCGACTCATCCCGCCACCCATGATCTCACGTTCGATCGAGTGAGTGGCGCTGATCGCCTCCTGCAAGTGTTCGCGGAACCGCTCGTTCATGCGCTCAAAATCTGGTAAGTCGGGACTACAGCTGTTGGACGCCGCTGGCGGCTAAGGCGTTGGCCGCAATCTCTGCCGCGAATCGATTCTGACAAGGCTAGGTAATGTCCAGAATCGATGGCCGCGGCGCGAGATGTGAAATAGGCGAAATCGATGGAAGCGCTCGCGCTTGGCTGCGCCGAGATCGCCACCCGAGCGATCGATCATACGCGCCTGAAGCTGCCTAACGCCTAGCGCTAAACGATGGCTGTGGCGCGCTACGCTCGCTGCGCCGCACGGCCCGCTAACGCACCTGCTGTCCTGGTTGCCCAGGGTCGCAACGGGCTCTAGACTTTGCGCGTTAATGGAATATTCATAATTGACAAACCGCCTCTCTCACGACCTTCCGCCCATGCATTCCTCGCTCGTCCGCAGCATGCTCCTCACCGCGGTGCTCGCGACGACGGTGTCGGCGCAACGCGTATCCCGAGACTCGGCCATCAGAATCCCCGAGGTAACGGTTACTGCGACGCGTAATGCAACGCCGATCATCAAGACTCCGCTCGCTGTCTCGAAGATCACGGCGCGGGATCTGCGCAGTGTCTCGGGCTTCGGCTTGGACGAGGCCCTGGCGAAAGTGCCCGGTGTTATCGCGCAGTCGCGTTACGGCACTGGCGATATTCGCTTGATGATCCGCGGTTACGGCGCGCGTGGTGCGGGAGATCGATCAAATTCCGGCACGTCGCGCGGGGTCAGGGTGTTGATCGACGGATTCCCAGAAACAGAGCCGGACGGCCGAACAGCGCTCGACCAACTCGATCTGGGCACGGCAGAAGCCGTCGAGGTAATTCGATCCAACGCGTCTGCTGTTTATGGGAACGCCGCTGGCGGCGTCGTGAACATGCTCACAGCCCCTGCCCCGGCGCGGCCCACAATGGATGTACAGCCGGTGTTCGGCGCGTTTGGGCTCGCGCGTTATGCAGCGCGAACAGCGATGCCAATCGGTGACGGCGCGGGCGTGATTTACGCCAACTTCACGAACACCTCGTTCGACGGTTGGCGTGATCATTCCGATGCGCGACGCGCGCTCATCAACGGCGGCGCTGTGGGCACTGTCGGCGACAGGACGCGACTGGGTCTCTACCTAACGGCGGCGAACAATCTGATGCACGTGCCCGGTCCGCTTACGCAAGCGCAAGTCGACGCCAACCCTCGTCAGGCAAATCCCACGTACGCGTCTCGCGACGAGCGGCGATACAATCGGACTGGCCGGCTTGGCGTGTCTGTCGACCACGATCTCGACGCGACAACGACGATCTCGTCCATGCTTTACGTGAACCCGAAGTACTTGCAGCGTTCGGAACGAAACACGTTCCGAGATTTCACGCGCTATCACGTCGGCGGCAACATGGTCGCGCGCAAGGCGGTCAACAGCGGCACAATGCGCTCGCTCATCACAGTCGGTGTGGACGATGCCTATCAGGATGGAGCGATTCTCTTCTACAACCTGGGGCCTGGGAATACTCGCGGGACGACGCTCGCCGACAACAAGGGCGAAGGAGCGAACAACTTCGGCGCCTTTGTGCAAGACGAGTGGTCGGTGAACGACCGCCTAACGCTGTTGCTCGGTGCTCGTTATGACAAGGTGAAGTACAACTACCGCAGTTTCATGCCGACTGCTGCGGTGCGCGCCGATAGCCGAGATTTCTCGCGGGTGACTCCAAAGGTTGGCGTCAACTGGCTCCTCAATCCGACGCACAGCGTCTACGCGAACTTCGGCGGGGGCATCGAGGTGCCGGCCGGCAACGAGACGGATCCGACGCCTGGAGCGCCGCCGGCGCTGCTCAATCCGCTGCTCGATCCGATCCGCTCGAACACGATCGAAGCCGGCTTCAAAGCGCGACCCGTATTGAGCGACGAGGGCAATTCGTTAGGCTACGAGATCGCGGTCTACAACATCAACATCACGAACGAGATCGTCCCCTACAACGGAGGCCGCTATTACCTCACCGCTGGCAAGGCGCGACGTCAGGGAGTAGAGCTCGGCCTCAACGGGGAAACGCGCGTGGGATTGTTCGCCAACGCAGCCGTCACGCTCTCCAACAACAAGTACCTGGAATACGTCGTCGACTCCGCCGTCATTTTCCCGACAGATCCGACGAAGGTCGGAACGCGCGCTGTGTACGACGACAACAAAGTCGTTGGTGTTCCTGATGCGCTGGCGAACGTTGAGTTAGGCGCCGAGATCCCGGGAGCACGCGGGCTCAGGTTCAAGCTCGGCATCGAGCACTCCGGCGACTATTTCGCGGACGACGCAAACCGTGTGAGCATCCCTTCGTACACGATCTTCAACCTAACGGCGGAGATGCGCGATCCGATCGTCGCCGCGAACGGATTCGGTGTTCGCGGGTTCATCTCGATCAAGAACGTGACCGATAAGGACTACATCGGTTCGGCATTCCTGAATCCTGATCTGGTAGGTGGCGCGCCGGCGGCGTTCGAGCCGGGGACTCCGCGCGCTGTCATCGTGTCACTTTCGATCGGACGTCTGCGCTAATCCAGGACGAAACGCGAACTGCCCGATCCTGTTACACTTGTTCACGCTGAGATAACTCAGAAATCCTCGGCGTCACAACTCGACACAGGAGCGTGCAATGATTGCGCGTCGGCTGCCCATCGTCCTCATCGCCCTATTGCTCGCGGCGTGCCGGTCGGAGCGCGCGCCGTCCGTGGCGAGTCAACCGTGCTCGAGCGACAACGGAGGGCTCACGCTCCCGGCCGGGTTTTGCGCCACTGTCTTCGCCGACAGCATCGGTCACGCCCGGCACATGACCGTCGCGCCTAACGGGACGGTCTACGTGAACACCTGGAGCGGCGTGTACTTCGGCAACGACACGCCACCCGCCGGCGGATTCCTCGTGGCGTTGCGCGATACCTCGGGCGACGGCAAAGCCGACGTAACCACGCGCTTCGGCGACAGCGTGCAGAGCGGCGGCCACGGGGGCACTGGCATTGCTCTGTACAAGGGCGCGCTGTATGCCGAAGCCAACGACAAGATCTTGCGATACTCTTTGCCGGCGGGAAGCGTCGTGCCTAACGAGGCACCAGTCGTCGTTGTCGATGGCTTACCGCTCACAGTCGATCATCCT
>CBQVAZ010000253.1:0-5603 GCA_967720205.1 uncultured Gemmatimonadaceae bacterium
GTTGCTCGTCAGGCACCTTGGAATGACGCCGCTCGAGGCCATCACGGCGGCGACTCGCGTTCCGGCGACGTTCGTCGGTGTCGGCGACTCAGTGGGTACGATCGCGCCGGGGAAAGTCGCGGATCTCGTGGTGCTGGAAGCCGATCCGCTCGCCGACATCAACAATGTGCGCCGGATTCGCGGTGTAATGTTGGCCGGACGTTGGTTTGACCGTGCCGCGCTCGACGCCCTGCTGAGCGCGGCGGCGCGGGCCGAGGACGTACAGCGCAACGACTGGATACGCTGATTGATCAATAGGCCTTGTTCTTGCCACCCCCGTCCATTGCTTGGTTGAAATGGCAGGGTGGGGAGATGGGACTCACATTAATCGTCACAGAACGGTTCGATCGGCACGCGGAACGCATAGAGAAAGAGCTGGAGCGACGCGGACACACGTTCCTACGATTCGATCTCGAGCACTTTGAGCGGCAGAGCTCGGGAACGTACAGCGTCGACGGCGATGGCTTGGAAACGCTGGAGATCAGTGGTCATCGCATCGCCATCGATGACGTCGACGCGGTCTGGTATCGGCGCACGGGCCAATGCGATCTGGCAGAGCCTTACTCAACCTCAGAGCGGCGCATCGCGCGCCCGGAGTGTGGCGTCTTCGTGCAGGGGTTGTGGCAACGACTCAGCCACGCGAGATGGGTATCGTCTCCGGCGGCGATTCGCGCAGCGTCCGACAAGTTCGATCAGGTGCTTCGCGCGAAGCAGTGCGGCTTTTCGATCGCCGACATCCGTGCTCCAACCGGAGTACTACAACCTCTCGCTCCCAAAGCGTACGAGCTAAGGATCAGCGTGTTCGGCGAGCAGGTCTTCGCCTGCCGGATCCTGCGGCAAGAGCGGGACGGAACGAGCATGGACCGGCGCGCCCACAACTGGGACGATCCGGCGAGCTTTCCACCGCACGAGGCGACGGCGATCCCGCACCACCTCGCGGAATCGTGCCGGCTATTGGTGCGCGACTATGGCCTCGCGTACGGAGCGATCGATCTCGTCGTGACGCCGGAAGGCGAGCATGTCTTTCTCGAGCTCAACCCTAACGGGCAGTGGGCGTGGATCGAGGAAAGAACCGGTTTGCCGTTAGGCGGAGCGCTGATCGATGTCCTTCTCCGAGCATCCTGAAATTAGCGCCAGAATCAAAACAAATAGCTCTGGGTACTCAGTCTTCAGGTCGTAGTCTTCAGAATGACCCTTTCACAAAGGCCTAGTCCATCGCGCCCGAGAATATCATCCTGAGAACTCTGTACCGAAGACTGGTCACTCAAAGCTATTTGTTTTGAATAGACCGCGACGTGCGCTCATTGCAGCGTAACGAACCGTTCAAACCGCCCGACTTCCTTCGCGTTTACGTACTTCCCGATTTCACGACGGAACTTCTCGATCGCCGGATACGGGCGGTACTCCTTGAACTCGTGCAACATCCGCTGACCCATCCCGGGAATCGTTAGGATGTCGGCGTCGCTCGCGCTGTTCAAATTGATCGGCACGAACACGTATTGCTCCAAGCGCGCCAGCTCGGCGTCGTCGACGTACTTGTCGATCTCGCGATGGAACTTCGCCAGGTGGTTGTAAGGCCGATACTCCTCGAATTCATGCAGCATCCGGTTGCCGACACCGGGGATCAGCAAGATCTCATCCTTCGACGCCGTATTCAGGTTGATGTGCACGAAGGTCTTCTTGTAGACCTCCGTCCGCTGCTCCTTCGTAAGCGGCGCCAGCACCGCGTCGAGCGCCGTGATGCTCGCGAACGGCCGCTTGGCGACGATCTCCTTCACCAGCGCGTCGGTGAGCCCCGGGATCGCCTTGAGTTCGGCCTCAGTGGCCAGGTTTGCGTCGACGATCGTCACCGGCTTGCCGACCTGCGCCGTGACCGTAGTGCCTAACAACATGAAAGACGTGCAGAAGGCGATTGCCCTCGCGCTGACACTCATCATGATCTCCCTCCAACAGGGGAATTGTTCTTTCGGAAGGTATAGAGCCAACCAAGCAGCCCAAAGAGGCTCATCGTACCCGGGGCGAGGGCCGGAGTTGCTCCCGTGATGGCCTGTTTGAACAGCTGCCATCCGGCCAGCGCAGGGTACATCTCGCGCTCGAATTCGGCGTTGCCCTTGTAGTGCAGCGCCAATCCCACGACACCGCTTACCACGAATAGCGCCATCAGCACGCGTAATACCTGGATACTCAGCGAGCTCGGCCTAACGAGCTCCCACGCCATCGCGAGAGCCCCGCATGCGAGCAGCACGACGGGAATCCACTGCCACACACCGTCGATGTGGCCAAGCAGGAGAAGCTCCGCGAACATGCCCACGGTGCCGAGGAGCAGCACCGCGAGCAGAGCTCTCCGCAACTTGGCGAGCGTCGTCGTGGCGTGATCGACGCTCGGCGACGCTCCGTCGCGCGGGTCCGTCAGTTAGCTCGCGCGGACGTAGTGGCAGCCGACCTGCTGCGCTTTCACGGCTGCGAACACGCCGCTCGGCTGCAGGATCACGCCGGGGACGAGGAACGCGATCGCCCGCTTACGCGCTTCATCTTCGGCAACTCCATCCTTGGTCTTGATCAGCTCGACGCAGTCTGCGAGCGCCAGGTTGCAAGCCAGCGCGACGTTCCCGCGGGCGATGAAGCGATCGAGCGCGGCGGCATCGAATTGCTCCGGCACCTCCCCACGCGCCGACGACAACAGCGCCGGATTGCGATCCGTCTGCTGCTGCGTGATGGGGTGCAGCACTTTCTTCGTCTCGCCGATCTTGTACTTGTCCCAGAACGCCTGCTGCATGGCGAGGACGATGCCGTTGTGGCGCAGAATGAGCGCCGTCGACACTTCGTTAGGCTTGGCGCCGAGGACTTCGACGTATTGCCGCGCCCAGACCGAGGCGCGCCAGACGCCGTAGCCGCTCTCGACTTCGGGCACGTCGAAGACAGCCTTGTGCTTTCCCGTTAGGCGGTTACCCCACGTCACGTCCCATTCGTCGCTCGTCGGCGCGGGCGCGGCCAGCGCAGCGGCGGTGGGAGTGAGCGAGAATGGAAGAGCGCCGAGCAGCGTGGCGCCGGCGGTCCGTTCGAGAAACTCGCGGCGATTGGTCGACATGTGTACGGCCAGTGAGGGGGTTTGAAAAATGCGCCAAATGAGACACCAAATGTAGTCGGCGGCGGAGGCCCACGGGCTATGCTGCGCGCATCTTGCGCAGCGGACGACAGGACGCCATTCAAATACCGCCGGCTGGCAGCTGCTGTCAGCCGACAGCTTTAGTTCGCCTACTTCGGAGCAACCGATGCAGAAGGTGCTGTCGCCTGCCGGCGTAAGCGTTAGGTTCGCCCTCGCTGCCCTGTGCGCGCCGGCGCTCCTCGCCGCGCAATCCACGACGCCGCCCGGTTGGCCTTCGGGTCGCGCGAAATTGCGATTCGAAATCAGCATCTCACCGTCTGTGCGTTCGGAGGAAACGACCGGCCGCGTTTACGTGATCCTTTCTCGGACGGAGCAACCCGAGCCGCGTCTCCAGATCGGCCGCATCGGCGTCCCGATGTTCGCGCGCGACGTCGAGCGAGTGGCGGCTGGACGCCCCGTCACGATCGACGGCAGTGACCTCGGTCATCCGGTCTGGGACCTCGCCGACATTCCGCGCGGAGAGTATTGGGTGCAGGCGTTCGTGAACGTGTACTCGGAGTTTCGTCGAGCCGACGGGCACGTCGTGTGGATGCACGACGATCAATGGGAAGGCCAGCACTGGAACACTTCGCCCAATAATCTCTACTCCACGGCGCGTCGCCTAACGATCGACCCGGCGCGAGCCGAAGTCGTGCGGCTGACGGTGGACCAGAAGATTCCACCCATTGCACTTGCGGCGAACACAAAGTGGGTAGAACGCTTCAGGCTGCAGTCACCGATGCTCACCAAGTTCTGGGGGAGGCCGATTTACCTCGGCGCCACGGTATTGCTGCCGCGCGACTATGCAACGAGCACAATGAGCTATCCCGTGCTCTACGAGCAGGGGCACTTCTCGTCAGGAAACCCGCTGCGCTTCGACGAGCAGGGAGAGCTCGGGCGCGAGTGGAGCAAGGACGATTTTCCGCGGATGATCGTCGTCACGTTCCAGCATCCCACGCCGTACTTCGACGACTCCTACGCCGTGAATTCGGTGAACGGCGGCCCGTACGGCGACGCGATCATGCAGGAGCTGATCCCTGAAGTCGAGAAACGCTATCGCGTCATCAAGGAACCGTGGGCGCGCTGGCTCCACGGCGGCTCGACGGGCGGGTGGGAAGCCCTGGCGCTGCAGATCTTCAATCCGGACTTCTTCGGTGGTACGTGGGCGTACTGTCCCGACCCGGTCACGTTCAGCGACGTGGAAGGCGTCAATCTCTACAAGGATGAAAACGCGTTCTACAAACAGGTGAACGAATGGCACCGCACGCCGACGATCAACTCGCGTGAACTGAACGGCGAGGTGCGACAGACGTCGCAACAGCGCAACTGGATGGAATTTGTAAACGGCACCAAGGGACGCAGCGGGCAGCAGCTGGACATCTGGTCCGCTGTCTTCGGACCGTTAGGCGCGGACGGATATTTCGCTCCCGCGTGGGACAAGAAGACGGGAGTGATCGACCGCAAGGTCGTGGAGTACTGGAAGGAGCACTACGACCTCATGCGCATTCTGCAAAAGAACTGGTCCACGTTAGGTCCCAAGCTGGTCGGCAAGTTGCACATTTATACTGGCGATATGGATTCCTTCTTCCTCGATCGCGCAGTGCGCGAGCTGGAAGCCTGGATGAAGACGACGTCCAACCCGCACTACGAAGGCTACTTCCTCTGGGGCGACGGCAAGCCGCACTGCTGGAGCGGGCCGGTGAGCCAGGCACAGCGTCTCAAGGAGATGGCGATGCACGGCATGCGCACCATGCCTCAAGGTACGACGACCCCCTGGTGGCGATACTAAACGGAGGAAAGATGAAACGATGGCTTTGTTTGGCTGTGGCGTTAGGCATCGCCACCGCGCCGGCGGGCGCACAGAACCGCCAGATCACGGGGACGATCATCGAAGAAGGGAGTAATGTCCCTATCGGCTCCGCGCAGGTGCAGGTGCGCGGCACCACGATCGGCACGCTCTCGCGTGAAGACGGGACGTTCAGCCTGCAGGTCCCGGCGCGCGACATCATGCTCGTCGTCAAGCGCATCGGCTACCCGCCTGTCGAGCAGACCGTCGCCGCCAACGCGTCGACGGTGCGCATCGTTATGCGCCGCGATCCGCTCAAGCTCGAGCAGGTCGTGATCACGGGCCAGGCGACCGGCATTTCACGCCGCAACCTTCCCAACTCGATCGCCAGCGTGAGCAACGAGGAAGTCGCCAAAGTCTCCGCACCGAGCGTCGACCAGGCGCTGCAAGGAAAAATCGCCGGCACACAGATCTCGACGAGCACCGGCGCGCCAGGCGGCGGCAACCGCGTGCGCATCCGTGGTATTTCCTCGATCCTCGGCAATGCGCAACCGCTCTACGTGATCGACGGCGTGATCGTCGCCGACGTGTCGATTGGCTCGGTAACGAACAAGGTCACGGGCGCAGCGGGAA
>CBQVAZ010000254.1:0-5574 GCA_967720205.1 uncultured Gemmatimonadaceae bacterium
TGCGCGGGATTCCGGACAACCCCTCGGCGTGGTTGATGACCGCCGCGAAAAATCGCGCGCTCGATCACGTTAGGCGAGAGCGGACGGCTGTCACCTTTGCGCCAGTCCTGGTCAGCGAGGGGAAGAGTGAAGCGGTCGTGGACGAGGCGTTTGCCGAACACACGATCCGCGATGAACAGCTTCGTGTGATGTTTTCCTGCTGCCATCCGCGGCTGCCTGAGGAGGTGCAGGTCGCGCTCATTCTCAACATCCTGTGCGGCTTTGGAGCGAGCGAAATCGCGGCGGCGTTCCTGAGCAGCCGAGCGGCCATCGAGAAGCGAATTCAGCGGGGGAAGGGCAAGCTCGCCGAGTCGAAGAAGTTGTTCGACCTCACTGATAGGGACTTCGCGCAGCGGCTCTCGACCGTTCAGTGCGCATTGTATCTCCTCTTCAATGAGGGGTACCACGGCGCGTCGGGCGAGGCGGCCGTGCGCGCGGAATTGTGTAATGAGGCGATCCGCCTAACGCAGATGCTGCGCGATTTCTCCCCTGCCGCCACTCCGACAACCGATGCGCTCGCGGCGCTCATGTACTTGCACGCTGCTCGCCTCCCGGCTCGCATCGATTCCGCCGGGGATCTACATCCACTGTTCGAACAGGACCGCTCTCTCTGGGACGCTCGGCTCATCGCGCAGGGGCTCGAACTTCTCGAACGCTCCGCCAAAGGCACCGAGGTAAGCGCCTACCATATAGAAGGTGCTATCGCCGCCGCGCACGTGAGCGCCCGCACGATCGAAGAGACCGACTGGGCCGCGATTGTCGCTCTCTACGATCGTCTGATGCAGGCGGCTGCGTCGCCTGTGGTCGCATTGAATAGGGCAATCGCCATCGGTGAGCGGGACGGGGCAGCGCGTGGATTGGCCGAGCTCAGCTCGATCAGCGCGCGCGAGCGGCTCGCGAAGTACCCGTTCTATGCGGCGGCGTTAGGCGAGTTCGAGTTACGCCTCGAGCATCGCGCATCCGCCCGTGACCACTTTCAGATGGCTCTCGGTCTGGCCCGCAACGCGAGCGAGCGGCGGTTCCTCGCGCAACGTTTGCAGCAATGTGAGCGTGGCCAAGCGTAACTCCAAAGCCGAGGCGCGCGCCTATCTTGCCCAATAGGGCATGTGACCGTAACGTCGACGCGCGGCGTCACAACTCCTTTCTGCGTGAGGGTCAGCATGCGATCCCCCGCTCTGTTCGCAGCGCTCATTCTAGCGTCAGTGTCGTGCGCGACTGGTCGTGCGTCGTACGATTCGGCGGCAACCACTCAATCCAAACTCTCAGCGTCGCAGAACGGCCTCCAGACTCAGACCATAAGCACGGAGTCTCTTGCGCTAGCGTCGGAGAGCTGCCGATCGACGACCGAGACCGAATCACAAGGCCAGGCTAAAAGCCGGACCCGGTGGCTTTGGATCGTGCTCGGTGCGGTCGCGGTGGCGGCCATCGTTTACCTCGTCGCGTCGTCGAACGACGACGGAGGCGGCTACTTCAGTCCGGCGTTCGCTCCAGCGGCTCGGCAATCGATGTCGACGTTGAGTCGCGCGCCGCCGGTGTGCCCCAGCCAATAGCCGGCGACGACGACTCGAGGCCTAACGCGTGGCGTCAGTTCGGCGGCGAGGCGATCTGGATGAGATTGCCGCAGGTATCGTCGAGCACGGCGGTTTTGACCGGGCCCATGTCGACGGGCGGCTGAGTGAACTTCACGCCGGCGGCTGTGAGGCGATCGTATTCGGCCTGAACGTCCTTCACGGCAAAGGACGTGTACGGAATTCCGTCGTCCACGAGCGCGCGCTTGAGCGGCTTCACAGCCGGATGACTATCGGGCTCGAGCAGCAGCTCAGTGCCCGTCGGGTCATCCGGCGAGACGACGGTGAGCCAGCGCGCTTCACCTAACGGGATATCCGTTCTCTTCACGAATCCCAGCACCTCAGTGTAGAACTTGAGCGCCTTCTCCTGGTCGTCCACGGGGACGCTCGTCATGACGATCTTCATTTCCTCTCTCCCTTCGGTCGCTTGCGCGACTGGCGTTCGACGACCGCTTTGAGCGGCTTGGTGTCGAGATAGTGGAAGCGCCCTTCGCGTTCGGTCCTAGTTGAGCTCTACCGCATCTTTTGCGCCCGCGCAGTCATGCTGGGGACGCGCAGGAGACGCACCCACAGGATCCGCCCTGCAAGAAGAACGCGTCCTTCGCATGTGGGCGGAAACGCAATTCAACTGGCGCGATTCCTTGAAGGCCGAGGGCATCGTCAGCGCCTAACGACAAGGCTTGCGTTACTTGCTCGCCGCTGGTCCTGGCGACGAATGAAAGTGCACCCACTTCCACCCGGCCGCGCCCTTCGCAAGCACGAACGTCGCGCGCTGAGGCTGGACCATCGGTTTGCTTTGCGGCATCGTCGCGGTTACCTCGTGATCCAGAACGCAGTACGCGAGCGTCGACGTACCTCGGCATTCGAGACTCTTAGCATCGATCTCGAGAGTCGCGTTCAGTTTCTTGACTTCCGCAAAGACGTCCTCCGCGTACTTGATGACATCGTCGCGCGTCGCGAGGCGCAGCGGCTTCGTCTCCATGTCTGTATCGAAAGAGGCAAACGTCCAGTCGTCTGAAAACACCGATTTCACGCCCTCGATGTCCATTTGCGCCATTGAATTGACGCCGCGCTCAACGACGCTGCGGACCTCGCCTGCCGTCGTGCTGTCCCATTGCACCGTTGCTGGAGCATCCGGTGCGGGAGTTCGTGTCGTTCCGCACGCGGACGTAGTTACCGCGAGAAGTAGCGTCGAAATGCGCTGCATCATGACCTCAGTATTCGGGGGAAGTCGCGCGCCGAGAATAGGCTTAAGGCTAAGCTTGGCAAGAGCCGGCGACGCCTGCACTCTTGAGCATGATTGTTCGTCGCGTGAAAGCTCTCAGCGTCGTGCTGGCCGCGATGCCTCTGCTGCCGATTGAGGCGCAGCAAGCAACCGTCGACACGCTCGTGCGCGCGTTCATCGCGCGGCAAAAGATCCCCGGCGCTGCAATCGCGGTAGTGCACAACGGCCGCATCGCGGTGAGCGGCGGCTACGGCACGGCGAACCTCGAGCTCAACGTCCCCGTCACACGGGAGAGCGTGTTCGAGATCGGCTCGATCTCGAAACTGCTTACCGCGGCCGCGACGATGCGCTTGGTCGAGCAGGGCAAGCTCGCGCTGAGCGATCCGATCACTCGTTATGTGCCCGATGGTCCTACGACCTGGTCAGCCGTCACGATCGGACATCTGCTGACGCACACCGGTGGCATCCCCGATTGGGAGAGTCGCACGGCGTTCTCGTATCGCGCTGATTACACGGCAAGCGCTTTCGTCAAGCTGATCGCGCCGCTGCCGCTCGACTTCGCTCCTGGCGATCGCTTTACCTACACCAATTCGGGTGCGCCGTTGTTAGGCATCGCTATCGCCACCGTCAGCGGGCTGCCATTCGAGCGATTCGTCAGCGAGCAGCTCTTTGCGCCCGTCGGACTCAAGGCGACGCGCTTTAAACGCAATGATGAAGTTGTTCCGAACAAGACCGGCGGCTATGTAGACAGCGCCGGTACGCTCAAGGGCGGCGAGCCAAAGCGCCCAGGCATCATCGCGCCAAGTGGCGGTGCGCTGAGTACTGCGGAGGAACTCGCGCGCTGGACGTATGCGTTCGGCTCAGGGGCGCTGCTCAAACAAAGCACCGTCGCGCAGATGCTCACACCCATGCGCCTGAACAATGGGACGCCGATGGGCGCCGGTATCGGAGTCTTTCTCGATTCATTTCATGGACATCGAATGGCGCTGCATAACGGCAGCACCGTGGGCGGCTATTCGTCCGTCGTGTACTGGTATCCGGATGAGCGGCTCGCCGTCGCTGTGCTGTTCAATATCGATCGTTTCAACGCCGTGAACACGCTGGCGACGCGCGTCGCAGGCGTGGTCGTGCCGGGACTCTCCATCTCGAGCCTAACGGAACACACCGATCCGGATCCCGCGTTCTCACGCCGATTGTTACAGCTACTCAGAGCGGTCGCCGAACGTCGTGATGACGACATGCTCGCAAGCCATTTCCGTGTACCGGGAGGCGCGCCGCGTACGAACGCCGCATTCGGTTTTGCGGGCACGCCCGAAAAGTTCGCATTCCTCGAGCGTGAGGACATGGGCGCCGAAGGGACAGCTCGCTTCGGGAACGTGATCCGTTGGATCTATCGCTATCGTCTCGTGACCAGCGGGCGCAACATCGACTACACGTTCGAGGTGAACACTGACGGCAAGGTCGCGCGGTTTCTGGCGGAGCCGCAGTAGCGCCTAACGTGGCTTGACGGCCGCCGCGATCAGGTCTCGGATCGCGTTCGTCACGAGGTCTGGCTGGTCGATGTGCACGTGGTGGCCGCTTTCGGTCGCGATGATCTGCTTGCCGTTTCTCGACAGCTTGGCCATCGCTGCCTGCGAGCGCGTGTGATCTTGCTGCATCTGCGCATCGTCGTATTGCGCGCGACCTGCCGTGATCACAGTCAGCGGAAGGTTGCCCAGCGGGTATTCCTTGTCTTTGACCGCCGCGATCATGAGGGCGCGCTCTTCGGCCTCGAACGGATTGACATAGGCGGCGACGTGTTTGATGGTGCCTAACGCCCAGACGCGCATGCGTTTCGCTTCGTCAGGCAGCTTGTCGCGAGATTCGTTGGCGCGGGTGACGAGACTGCGCGCGCCGGCCTCCATCTGCTGTCGCGCGTTAGCGGGAATGTCGCTTTCGCGTAGCGGAGTATCGGTCTTGACTGGTGGGATTGGTCTGCCGGTCGCTGTTTCGTTCAGGCGCACAAGACTGCCGTTGATGTAGCGCAAGGGATCCAGGCGCCCGGCATCGATGAGCATCATGCCCGCGACGTCGTTTGGATACGTCGATTGATAGAGACGCGCGACGACGCCGCCGAACGATTGTGCGATCAGCAGGAATGGCCCGCGCTCACCGGACTTATCGAGCAGCGCGTGTAGCTCGTAGACGAGTTGGCGCATCGTTCGTGGGTACGGCCCCATCTCACTCCAACCATCCCCAGCACGATCGTAGGCGCAGACTCGCGCGAAGTCAGCGACGCGCGGTTGCACGAGGGCCCACTCCACCGAGAAATCGCCGGCGCCAGCTTCGAGAATGATTGTCGGCTGATTGGGCTTGGCGTCGCCGGTGCAATTGAGATGGATCTTCCAGCCGCCGACGTCGATCATGCGACCTGGTGCCGGCGCCGGCGGCTCTGTTGTTTGCGCGTTCAGTGCTGTTGTTAGGCAGGTTGCGCCCACCCAGCCGCCCAAGATCAACTGCTTGACGCGGATTACGCGGAAACGCGCGGAAAAAGCCGGATTACTTTTTTGTGAACTGCGAAGCGCGCGCGGTTCATTTTTAGCGTTTGTTCCTTGATCCGCTCGTTTCCGTAGAATCCGCGTAAACCTTCGTCCGTGATGCTCGGTCATAGCTACTTCTCGTTAGGTGAGTTTCGTGAAGCGAGCATATCCTCCAGCGCCGCAAGGCGCAGCTGAATCTCGGCGAGACTCGCTGTCCGGAAGC
>CBQVAZ010000255.1:0-5570 GCA_967720205.1 uncultured Gemmatimonadaceae bacterium
TGCTCGACTCGTACTTTGCGTAACGATGCTGCTCGAGCGCGAGCGTGGTCGCGAAGCCGTCACTGATCACGTAGCCGTTGCGCGCCGCACGGATCGCGGGAGCGACGAGGTCGGCCCAGGCGATACGTCGGGATCCATGCAACAGCCAGGCTTGATGCATCCCTGCGACGGTGCCCGGGACCATCGGGAGTACCGGGCCATCGGTCGGGTAGCGTCCGTTGACGAGAAGCGCGGCGTTGGCGAGCGACGCCTCTTCCGGCGCGCGAGCCATGAACTCGATGAGCGCCGGTTCGCGCGCTCCGGCCTTGTGCACGAGCATCTCGCCATAGCCGCCGACGCCGCTGGCGTCCGGCTCGACGACACCTAACGCGAATGAGACGGCGACGGCCGCGTCGATCGCGTTGCCGCCCTTCGCCAGAATCTCGACGCCTGCAGCCGTCGCGACGGGATGCGAACTGGAAACAGCACCACGACCCGATGCTGGCTCGGCGTAGCGTGGGCGTTGGCGCAGGGCCTCGTGCAAGACCTGCTCCAGCACGGAGTCGTTAGGTGCGGCCAGGGCGCGCGCGCGAAAGCGGTCGCGCAGCGCGCGAAAGTCTGTTGCGCGCCGTGCGGCGGGCGCAGCGGCGAAGTATGCCCGCTCGAGTCGTTCGAACGTGCGATCGTACAACTCCGCGTTGCGCGCAGCGCGATCGACGTTCGCGCCCGAGCGATCAGCCGAGCCGCTGTCCGGCGGTGGAGGCGCTGAGACGGTAATGAGACGGTCACGCCGGCCGAGCGCTTCGCCGGCTTCGCGATCGCCCATGCGATTGGGATCGCCGTTGTAACCTGGTTCGTCCGCGCTGCGCTCCGCGATCACGATCGACGCGCCATCGGGATTCCACGCCGGCTCGCCGCGCATCGGGCTCACGAGGTTGACGTAGCGTCCTTCTGTGTCGGTGACGAAGACACCACCGCGCCCTGTGTTCGATGAAAAGACAAGACGTGCACCGTCAGGCGACCACTCGGCCCATTCCGGATTGCGTTCGCTGACGATCGCCGTATCACGCCTCGTGACAACGTTGCGGATACGCAGGCGGCGCGCGTCGTCGGTGATCTGCACATAGGCGACGCGATCGCCGTGCACGACAGGCCAGCGTTCCGTGTTCTCGCCGGTTGTTAGGCGGCGTTCGTTGCCTGTCGAATCACGTAGCCAGAGCCTCGCGGCGCGAGCGCTACCGCGAACGAACACCACGCCCCCATTCGCGAGGACTGCAGCTTCGCCGTCCGCTTCGCTCGTGCGTGTGAGTTGCTCCGGCGAACCGTTTGCGGCACCCGGCGTGATCGTTAGGCGCCAGAGGTCGTCGTTGCCCGAGCCGTTGGACGTAAACACGACGGCCGATCCATCCGGCGACCAAACAGGATCGCGATCCCACGCCGGACCGCGCGTCAGCTGCGACCATTGAGAGCCCGACCGCAGCCACAGGTCGCCGTCTATCGATACGACGAGGCGACCGTCGCGCGCGAATGTCGGTCCGCGCGCGTTGATGATTTCCTGGGCGGCCAACGACTGGGCCAGGATGAGCGGGACTGCTAGCAGGAGCCTCACACTCACCAAGCTGACAACTGGTCGCTCGCCGCGCTACGACAGCGGCGGTCAGCGTGGCGGCCGAACTGCTAGGCGGCGGGCCGTTGGGCTGAGGGCCCGGATGCACTCTCGAAACGGGCCGCGAGGGCGCGGAAACCCCGCGTGCGAGCGACCGTTTCGTATCGTGCGACCAGTGGGGCGATCTGCTGCGAGCCCGCCTCTCGCATCGTGTCCCAGACTTCGGCGACGAGCCAGGCCGCACCATAAGGATCATGCAGGTCGGCGGCAGCGAGCGAATCGAGTAGGAACGCCTCGGCATCCTCGCGATAACCGTCGGCGAGCTGGAGCCGGACCTCGAGCGCTACGACAAGCTCGCGACCCTGGAACCACCAATTCGAGTGACTTTCTGCGCGTTGTCTCGCGGCACCCAAACACTCGCGCGCCTCGTTAGGCCGTCCCCGCGCGAGGTTCGCGAGACCGCGTCCGCCATACGCGCCGATCTCCATGTCGGAGTGCCCGAGCGCTGCAGCGGCAGCGATCGTTTCGTCATAGAAAGAAATGGCCTGCTCGTGATCGCCGCGTTCGCGCGCGAGGTTCGCAAGGTTGTAAAGCGCCGCCACGCGGTGATACTCGTTCTTTACGGTGCGGAATCCCTGCATCGCTTCGGCGAATCGCTGTTCAGCCTCCGCGTGCTCGCCGAGTTTCATATGAAGCACGCCGAGGTTGAGTGCAGCCAGGGCGACCATATCGGGAGCATGTAACCGCTTGGCTAGCTCGTTGCCCGTCTCGTATGAGCGCCGCGAGGCCTCTGCCGCGCCGAGGAGCGAGTGTGCTATGCCGAGGTTGATGGAGGATCGTGCCTGACCGTGCAAATCACCTAACGAGCCGAAGAGCTGCATCGCGCGATCGTAGTATCCTCTTGCCTCTGCTGGATCCCGCTCCAGCAGCGTGTGGCCGAGACGGATAAGCGCGTCGGCCAGGCCGTGTTGATCACCCTTGGCCTCTGCCAGCGCGAGGCTGCGCCGAGACAAATGCTGCGCGGCCTCGAGATCGCCCATGCGCACTTGCGTATGCGAGAGCATGTCGAGCAGCGCTATTTGCTCGGCGACGTCGTCGCAGCTCTCAGCTTCTTCGAGCAGTCGGCGGCAACCGTCAAGCGTAGCTGTCAGCGGCTGGCCGCGTTTGCTGCGGATGCGCTCGCGAAGGCGACGCACCTTGAGCATCGGGTTGCGAGGGCCTGCCGAGACGCTCTCCGCGATGATGAGATCGCATAACGACTCGGCTGGTTCGTATTTGCCTGCCAGGTCGAGCGATTGTGCGTGCTTGAAACGAACATCGAGCAAATCTTCCAGCGACGGCGCGTGCCGCTCGGCCACTACGTACGATGCAGCCGCTTCGTCGTGCGCGAACACTTTGACGGCGCGCTCAGCGGAGAGGATCGCGTACTGGAAAGCCTTGGCTCCGCTTCCGGCCGCGTCGTAGTGTGTCGCGATCTCCGTGAGCGCGGCTGGTCGCTGTTCCTCGAGCGCCTGTGCTACGCGCTCGTGCAGTCGTCTCAAGCGCCGCGGATTCACGCTGCGCTGTATCGCTTCCGCAATCAGTCCGTGTGTAAATGCGAAATGATCGGACTTGCCGCTGACTGGTTCCACGACTTTCGCGCTGATGCCCTCATCGATCGCGCTCAAGAGATCGTCCTCGGTTGCGTTCCCCGCGGCCAACGCGATTTCGATGTCGAACGTGCGACCAATGACGGCACCGTATGTGAGCTGCAGGCGCGCGTCGGCCGAAAGTCGATCGAGTCGACGCTCGATGAGGTCGGCGACCGCAGCCGGGAGGCTAAGCTGTGGATTCTCCTGCCAGTCCCATCGCTTGCCTGTGTACCAGATCGCACCGCAATCGTGCAGCGAGCGCAGCACGTGCACGACGAGGAGCGGATTCCCCTCGGTGTAGCGATGTAAGAAGGACGGGAATTCAGTTCCGATGTCGCCCTGATGGAATGCCGTTTCCAGCCAGGTTTGCAAATCGGCGAATTGCAGGCGCTGCAGCTTCAGCTCCGAATAGCGCTCGTCGCGCGACAGCCGCTGGCGGCGCTCACGAATAGCCGCTGAATCCTCCTCACGAATCGTTAGGCAGAAGAGGAGACGCTCGCGCTGGCATTGATCGAGCACGAACTCCAACGCATCCCAGGTGGACGCGTCAGCCCACTGCATGTCGTCGAGCACGATGAGCAGCGGCAGGACCGAACTTGCGAGACGGAAAAATTCCGCGATTTCCGCCAGCAGTGCATAACGATTCCCAAGCTCACCCTTCGCCACTGTCGGATTCTGGGCCAGCGACGGCACGATGCGAGTCAACTCGCGCCACTCGCGTGCGGGGACGAGACCCGTTGCGAGAATACCATCGATGACCTCGCCCCAGGCGCCATACGGCGGTTTGACGTCTGCCTCGAGCGATCGCCCGGCTACCATGGTGCCGTTGCGAAGCCGCACTTCGGGACGCAGTTGTCGCACGAGCGTCGATTTGCCGATTCCGGCTTCACCCGTTATGGCGACGATGCTCGGGTTGCCGGAGAACGAAGTATCGATCGCGCGGATCAGTCGGCGAAGGTCGTCAACACGGCCGACGAATCGTTCGAGCTGCAGTGATGGCGCCTGCTGTTCATTCTTGGATGTACGCGCGTTGGCGAATGCGTTGCGTCCGGCTCGCTTCGCTTCGTACAACGCGCGGTCAGCTTCGGCGAAGAGGTCGTCGATCTGCCGAGCGTCGTCAGGCGCCGTGGCGATGCCGATGGAGAGTGTGACGCCAACGCTGGCACCCTGCCCGCCGCGCACGGCGAGTCTGTCATTCTCGACAACGCGCCGCAAGCGATCGGCGATGCGCACCGCCTTCTCGTTAGGTGTATCCGGCAGAAGGACGACGAACTCGTCGCCCGCGTAGCGTCCGAGTGCGTCGTCATCCCGAAGTACCGTTCGGATGCGCGCGGCGACGCCGCGCAGCACTTCGTCACCTTGCAAATGACCGAACGTGTCGTTGACCAGCTTGAAGTGATCGACGTCGACGACGAGAAGCGAGACTGGCTTCGCATCGAGGTTGCCTGACAGGAGGTTCTGTGCCAGCGCGAAGAACGCGTTGCGCCGCAGCGCGCGCGTCAGCTCGTCCTGCGAACTGGCAGCTTCCTCCTGGGCGGCCGACAGACGCGCGGCACCAGTGGCGCGGTCGCGGGCGGGCGGTGGTGCCGCGCGCGTCATCTCTTCGAACTGAGCAAACAACGCCGGATCGAATTGACGCCCGACGTCGCGCCGCATCGCCTCCATCGCCTCCCAGTGCGCGAGCGCCGGTTTGTAGCTTCGCTCGGAAGTCAGAGCATCGTACGCGTCCGCGATGCCCACGATGCGCGCCCAGAGTGGGATGCGCTCCTGCGCCAGGCCGTCGGGATAACCGCTCCCATCCCAGTTTTCGTGGTGTGACCTAACGACTGGCACGATGTCGAGCGGGAACTCGATGTCGCGCAGCATGTCCACGCCCGCGATCGTGTGCTGGCGCATCAGGGCCCACTCGTCAGGCGACAGCTTGTCCGGTTTGTTGAGGATGTCCGGAGGGATCACGATCTTTCCGACATCATGCAGCAGCGCGCCCACGCGCAGCCAGAACATCGAGCGCTCGTCGACGCCGCTGCGCTGCGCGAGCGTGCACGCCAGATCAGCGACCCGTTGGCAGTGGCCGAGCGTGTACTCGTCGGTTTCTTCGATCGATTCACCCCATCGCTGGACCACATCCAGAAACTCCTTTTCGAGTCGGTGCGACTCGTGATCCACGGCGGTGACTGCGTGTTGCGCCCGCAACTGAGCGTAGAGCTGGTGCGCTCGATTCAGCGATAGCAGGAGATCGCGGTTGCGGCCCTGACGACGAAAGAGCTCCGCCCGTTCATGCGCGATTTGCGCCTGTAAAAGCACGTCGTGCCTGCGGCGCGCCCCTTCTTCGGCCCGGTCGAAGTGCTGCTCGG
>CBQVAZ010000256.1:0-5563 GCA_967720205.1 uncultured Gemmatimonadaceae bacterium
GCCGCTGTCGCGGTTGGATTTCCTCGCCCAGCGAGCACGTCGCTCACGATCACCGCGTTCTCCGCCGGCGTCCCTCCGGCGAGATCCTCCGGCTTGCCGCCACGAATACCTAACGCAGTCGGATCGAGAGTCCACTCGCGCACCTTTCCGTCGCGCACTTCGCGCACGTGCGTCTCGCCGAGGGGCGAAACCTCGTCCAGCCCGGGCTCACCGTACACGACCAGGGCATGACGGCTGCCTAACGCCACCAATGCGTTGGCGAGCAGGTCCAGTCGTCGCTGCTCGGAAACACCAACGACCTGGCGTCCCGCCTGCGCTGGATTGGCGAGCGGACCGACGATGTTCATCACGGTCGGCACGGCCAGCTCGCGTCGCACGGGGCCGACGTGCCGCATCGCCGGGTGCATCGCCGGCGCGAACATGAACACGATACCCGCCTGCTCCAGAACTTGAGCCAGCTTCTCGACGCTGAGATCCAGCGGAACGCCTAACGCCTCGAGGACGTCGGCGCTGCCGCTTCGGGAAGTGAAAGAGCGGTTGCCGTGCTTGGCGACGCGCAGTCCGGCGCCGGCGGCCAGCAACGCCGCCGCCGTCGAAATGTTGAACGTGAGGACGCTACCGCCGCCTGTCCCGCATGTGTCCACGAGGCGCTCACGATCGTTCGCTGGGAGTACGAACATCGCTTCGCGCAAGGCACGAGCGACGCCGGCCACCTCCTCGGGCGTCTCGCCGCCCTGCTTTACGCGCAGCGCCATCAACAGCGCCGCTACCTGAGCGGGCGTTGCCTCGCCGCGCATGATCACGCCGAACGCCGCCGCGGCCTCTTCCTGCGTCAGCGCCTTGCTCTGCGCGAGTTCCTTGATGGCGTGCGCGAGCGCGCTATCGGCGCTCACTCAACGCTCCCGCGAGGCGTTCCGGTAGCCCCGCATTGGTCGCGATCAGCGCGATGATGAGCGCGAGAAGCTGCACGCGCTCCATATCTTCTTCGACGAAGACGCCACGCTTGGCGCGATTCGTTAGGTTCACGACGCCGACGAGCTCATTCCGATAGATCAGCGGGAAGGAGATAAAGGAGCCGGTCGTGAGATACTGATCGCGCAACAACGGATGCTCGCGAACTTCTTCGGCGTCCATAACGAGCAGCGGCTCGCGCGATTCTGCCACGACACCCGCGACGCCCTTCCCGAACGGCACTCGGGAGCCGACGGCGATGTGCGGTGCGAGACCGCGCAGCGCGGCGATATAGAGCGAGTCCGTCTCCGGCGCCGGCGAGCGCAACATGAGCGAGCAACGTTGCGCCTGCATGTCATCCCCCACCAGCGCGAGCAGACCGTCGACCAACTTGAACGCATCGGCTTCCGCATTGTCGACAGCGAGCGCCCGTTCGACCAAATACAGCGTGCGCGTCTTCTGACGCAGCGACTCTTGCCGCCGATGCAATTCGACGTGCGCCTGCTCCAGCTGGGAGATGGCCGCGGTGAGCTGCTGTTCGGCTTCCGCCGTCCGGCGCGCCGCGCGTCGCGCGTCCTCAGAGTGACGCTCTGACTCACGCTCGAGCTGCACAACGCGAGCGCTGCCGGCCTCTGTCTCGGGCGCCTTCGCCACCTCGCCGCGCGCTTTTCCGAGGTCGGCCTCGAGCGTCTGCAGCTTGCGCATGTACTCGCTGTGCAAGCGCTGCGTGACGTCTTCGAGTGTGCGCACGGCCTCTTCGCGCGCCTCGCGCTCTTGAAAGCGAGCATACGCCAGCTCGAACAACGCGACGCACGGCGCGAAACGCTCGCTCGTGCGCGTGCCGAACATGCGCCGCTGCTCATACAGGCCGAGCACGGCCGAGAGATGGCCGTCGCTCGTTAGGCCGCGCAGCGATAAGAGACCGCCGTCGGCGAAGGGCGTGATGCCGAGAAGCCGCGCCATGTCCGTCGACTTGTCACCGAGGTCGACGAACTGCCCTCCCGTCGAAATCATGGCGCGGACAGCCGGCGGCAGATGGTCGATGGTGGTGTCGACGTTCGCCCGCGTGACCTTGTCACCGACAGGCGTTAGGCGGTCCTTCAGCAGTTGGCGGCGGCCGTCGTACCTGAACAGGGACAGTATCGCGGAGCGGTCCCCGTCCATGAGCGCTTCGCCAAGCCCGACAAGCGCCGAGTCGAGATCGGGGGCGACACCGAGCGCATGCGCGAGCGAGGGGAGGGCGCGTGTTGACATGAGGGTCTAACTTAGGCGGTCGAAACGCTCGCGCGCCGGTTCAAAAGCAATCGCGTAGCTCTTGCTGTGTCAATCGTTTGCCGCACCGAGGCGTTTGCTTGCCTGAGGTTTCTCGCGCCACTAAGTTGCGCGAACATGACGGTTCGCTGTGTGCAGCTCGTGCTGCACTATGACGGAACCAAGTTCGCGGGTTGGCAGCGCCAACCGGACCAGCGCACAATCCAGGGAGAGCTCGAGCGCGTGTTGTCCTCGCTCTGCGATCAGCCTATCGCTGCGCTCGGCGCCGGTCGCACTGACGCGGGAGTTCACGCACGCGGCCAAGCTGTTGGCGTACGCGTACCGGTCAAATGGACCGCTATCGCGCTGCGTCGTTCACTCAACGCGTTGCTTCCGCCCGATTTGTGGGTCGCGGCTGCGCACGAGATGCGCGATGAATTCCACGCACGCTTTAGCGCCGTCTCGCGAGGTTATTCCTACTTCGTCGGCACTGATGAGGAGGCGCAGTCGCCGTTTCGACGCCGAACCGAGTGGCCTGTGTCACGAAAACTCGATCGAGACATGCTCGATAGCGCCGCGGCGAAGATCGAGGGCGAGCATTCCTTTCGCGCCTTTGCGGTTAAGGGCACGGCACCCGAGGACGACGATCATCGCTGTCACGTGCTACGCGCCGCTTGGCGCGAACGTCCGGGCGACACTGGCCTCCAGTTCGAGATCGAGGCGAATCGCTTCCTACACCATATGGTCCGTTTCCTTGTCGGGACGATGATCGCCATCGCGGCACGCGAACGCGAAGCGGGAGATTTGGGCCGCTTGCTCGAAGCCGACAGCAACGACGAGGTCTCACCTCCTGCCCCTGCGCACGGCCTCTTTCTCGACCGCGTGGCGTATCCCGAGGCGCTGTATGTGCACTAGCCTCACCCGTTCGTTAGGCAACGCAGTCGGGAGGAAGGCGTGATGGCGCGCGTCGCAGGCGGCGCGCTCGTGCTTTTGGCGCTCGCGTGCCAGGGCGCCGCCCCAAAGCACAGTGATGCGCAGTCGACGGGAAGCTCGCTGCCAAAAACGCAGGCCAACGCGTCGCTCGGCACCACGCGCCGCACGGCGATCACGGAAGCGGTTCAGCGCGTAGCGCCGGCGGTCGTCACCGTGCAAACAGAGACCGTCGAGCGGGCACAGCCCGACGTCTTCGACTGGTTCTTCGGGCAACAACCCGAGCGTCGTGGCGCCGGCATCGGCTCTGGGTTCATCGTGCGCAACGACGGCGTGATCGTCACCAATCAACACGTCGTCGCCGGCGCAACTTCGATCTCCGTGATGCTGCGCGACGGGACTACATACCCCGCGCGGAAGCTCGGCGAGGACGAGCTGAACGATCTCGCCGTGCTCAAGATCAGCGCGAAGGACTTGCCCATCGCCCCGTTAGGCAATTCCGACGATGTCGTGATCGGGGAGTGGGCGATCGCAATCGGCAATCCCTACGGCTTCGTGCTCGGCAACACGGAGCCCAGCGTCACGGCCGGGGTGATCAGCGCCACAGGACGCAACCTCACGGCTCGTTCCGAGGGAGGCGGCGTCTACCTCGACATGATTCAGACGGACGCTTCGATCAACCCGGGGAATTCCGGCGGCCCCCTGGCGAACGCGACCGGTGAGGTGATCGCCGTCAACAGCTCCATCTACTCACCGAGCGGTGGATCTATAGGACTCGGCTTCGCGATTCCAATAAACCGCGCTCGCCGCGTCGTCGAGGATCTCCTCGAGCACGGCCGAGTTAGGCGCCCATACATCGGCGAGAAGCTGCGCCAAGTCAACTCACCCAATCCGCGCGACGCGCTCAACGCCGGCGTGATCGTCAGCGAAGTCGTGCCCGCTTCACCCGCTGACAAAGCCGGACTTCAGCCTAACGACCGCATCGTCTCAGTCAACGGACGCCCGGTTCGCAACATCTTCCAATGGGAGGCCGAGCGACTGAATCAGCGCGTCGGCGATCGCGTGCCGCTCGTCGTCGAGCGCGGCGGGCGCTCTCTTACGCTCAATGTTGTCATCGGAGATCTGCCCGAGGTCAGCGCCACGCGTGTCACCGTCTTGAGCCAGATCGAGCTCGTGACTCTGACACCGACGATTCGCGGTGACAGAGGCATTCGTGCGGCACGCGGCGCGCTCGTTGTGAACGTCACTGACCAAGTGCGCGGCGAAATCGGTCTCCAGCCGGGCGATGTCATCGTGCAGGTCAACAACACGCCTGTGTCGACAGCCGCCGAAGTGGAGCGCGCCGTTTTGTACTACAGCCAGCGCAACATGCAAATGCGCTTATTTCTGGAGCGCCAGGGCACGGTCGGCACGACGGATTTCTTCACCGTGACGCGATGACGTCGCAGTCGACGTACACCTCGCCGCTCGGTGAGCGCTATGCATCGCGCGCGATGCTCGAGCTGTGGTCTCGGCAGCGAAAGTTCGGTCTCTGGCGTCGCCTGTGGCTCGCGCTAGCGGAAGCCGAGCGTGAGCTGGGCGTTGCGATTCCAGATGAGGCGATCGCGCAGATGCGCGAGCACCTGGACGACATCGACTTCGCCGCAGTCGCGTCGTACGAGAAGCGCTTTCGCCACGACGTCATGGCGCATGTGCACGCCTTCGGCGACATGGCGCCGGCTGCCAAGCGGTTCATCCACTACGGAGCGACGTCGGCGTTCGTCACCGACAATACCGATCTCCTGCTCATGCGCGACGGGCTCAGTCTGTTGCGCCGCAAGGCGATGACGACGCTCTCCGCGCTGGCCGATTTCGCGCGCCAGTGGCGCGCCGAGCCCACGTTAGGCTACACGCACCTGCAGCCCGCACAGCTCACGACGGTTGGCAAGCGCGCGACCCTCTGGATGCTGGATCTGGTGCTCGATGTGCAGGACCTCGACTATCGCGTACGAACGCTGCCTTTCCGCGGCTTGCGCGGCACGACCGGTACGCAGGCGAGCTTCCTCGAGATCTTTAACGGCGACCACGGGAAAGTGCGCGCGCTGGACGAGCGCGTGACGCGAGAGATGGGGTTCTCCGCATCGATTCCTGTCTCGGGCCAGACGTACACTCGCAAGATCGACGCGCAGGTACTGGGCGTCGTGGCTGGACTCGCGGCGAGCGCCGCCAAATTCGCCGGCGACCTGCGGCTGCTGCAAGCGTTCGGAGAAATCGAGGAGCCGTTCGAGAAGGAACAGATCGGCTCGTCGGCCATGGCGTACAAGCGCAATCCGATGCGCGCCGAGCGGATCAGCGGGCTCGCACGCTTCGTTGCCTCGCTGGAACCTAACGCGAATCAGACGCACGCCGTCCAGTATTTCGAGCGCACCTTGGACGACAGCGCGAACCGCCG
>CBQVAZ010000257.1:0-5547 GCA_967720205.1 uncultured Gemmatimonadaceae bacterium
CGGGAAGAATCGAATCGCCTGGTCCACGGTGAGCTGCAGGACGTCGTGGATGCTCTTGCCGCGCAGCGTGACCTCGAGGACCTCGGGCTTGAAGCGTCGCCCGGCGCAGTGGTCACACGGGATGTAGACGTCCGCCATGAAGACCATCTCGATCTCCAGGTAACCGGCCCCCTCACACGCCTCGCACCTCCCGCCAGCCACATTGAACGAAAACGTACTCGGCGTTAGGCGGCGCTGCCTAGCGAGCGGAAGATCAGCAAAGATGCGCCGGATCTCGTCGTACGCCTTGATGTACGTCACTGGATTCGAGCGAGGCGTGCGTCCAATCGGGGATTGGTCCACGAGCACCACTGCGGTCAGCGACTCCCAGCCGCTCACGCTCTCGTAGGCGCCGAGCTTTTCACCGAGGTGCAGCTTGGCCGTCGTGTCGCCCGTGAGGCATTGCTCCAGCGCGCGATAGAGGACGTCGTGCACGAGCGTGCTCTTGCCGCTGCCGGAAACCCCTGTAACAATCGTGAGAGTGCCTAACGGGATTTGAACCTCGTCGCCCTTGAGGTTGTGCTCATGCGCGCCCGTCAGCGTGAGCCAGCGTGGGCCAACGCGCCGTCGCTCGCTCGGAAGCGGGATGCGCTTCTCCCCGGTGACGTACTTGCCCGTTAAGGGACTCTCTCCCGCGCGCGACGTGGGTCCGGAGAACACCACGGCACCACCGCGCTCGCCGCTCCCTGGCCCCAATTCGATCATGTGGTCCGCGTGCCGAATGGCCTCGAGATCATGCTCCACCACCAGGACGGTATTGCCGCTGTCGCGCAATCGCGCGAGCAGCGTCAATAGGCGCCCCATGTCGCGTGGATGCAGGCCGATCGACGGTTCATCCAGCACGTACAATGTGTCGACGAGCTGAGTGCCTAACGCATTCGCCAGGGCGATGCGCTGCGCCTCGCCGCCAGACAGGGTCCGCATCGCGCGATCCAACGCGAGGTAGCCGAGCCCCACGTCGTTCAGGTAGCGCACGCGATCCTTCGCTTCACGCAGCACGTGCTCGGCGACTTCACGCTCGAAATCGTTCAGCGTGAGCGTGTTCAGCCACCGTTCCAGTTGCCCGATTGAAAGGGCGCTCACAGCGGCGATCGTTTCGCCAGCGATCTTGACGTCGAGCGCCTCTCGCTTGAGGCGCGCGCCGTGACACGTGGGACACTCACGCGCCGATTGGTATTGCCGCAGGAAAACGCGGATGTACTGCTTGTAGCGCTTCTCTTCGAGGCCACGCAGGAAGGGAAGGATGCCGGTATACCCGCCGCGTTTGGCCGTCGTGTTGAGCAATGAGCCGCGCTGCGCCGCGCTGAGCGATCGCCAGGGCCGGTCCATGGGGATCTTCTCACGCTTGGCGAATTCGGCCAGCGTGCGTCGGCGGCCGTCGTAGCGCGGCTTCGTCCAGGGGTCGATCGCGCCGTCGCGCAGCGACCGATCCACGTTAGGCACAATCAATCCCTCGTCATATTCAAGTACAGCCCCAAAGCCGTTACATGTCTCGCAGGCACCGCGTGGTGAATTAAAGGAGAAGAGCTGCGGGGTCGGGGCAGGGGCGCGGTAGCCGTCGTCCGGGCAGCGGAAGCGCTCCGTGAAGCGGCAATGCTTCTCGGCAGTACCTTCGACGATCACCGCGACGCAGTCGCCGTCGCCATGACGAAAGGCCGATTCGACGGCGTCGGCGATTCGGGCGCGATCGCTCGCGGCGCCGAGTCTGTCGACGACGACAATGAGCTCGGGAACCTTCGTGAGATCGATGCGTGCAGCGCTCAGCTCATCGAGATGGTGGGTCTTGCTGCGTACATGCACGCGCACGAAACCCTGCTCGCGCAAATTCTCAACGACGACGGCATGTGTGACCTTCGCCGAGAGCGTGAGGACGAAGCCGATGAGAAATCGCGTGTCCTGGCCAAACGCCGTGAGCGCGTCAGTCGTCGAGGTGACGCTGTCTGGCTTGAGCTCGCGTCCGCACTTGGGGCAGTACGTGCGACCGATGCGCGCCCAGCAAAGTCGCAGATAGTCGTACACCTCTGTGGCGGTGCCCACAGTCGAGCGCGACGATTTCGTCGGGTTTTTCTGTTCGATCGCGACCGCTGGCGCGATCCCTTCGATCAAATCGACGTCGGGCTTTTCAAGGCGCTCGAGAAACTGCCGAGCGTACGCCGATAGCGATTCGACGTAGCGCCGCTGTCCTTCGGCGAAGATGGTATCGAATGCGAGCGACGATTTGCCGGATCCGGATGGGCCGGTAACAACGGTGATCGCACGCCGCGGGATGTCGACGTCGATGTTCTTGAGGTTGTGTTGGCGGGCGCCGCGGACCTTGATCGAATCCACGCGCAGAATCTAAGACATGGTGGATGAAGGCTGAGGCGCTCGCGATTTCAAACGGGGTCAGACTCCAAGAGGCCAGTTCGAGACATCGGTCGCGTGGACACAGGGTTCCATGCGTCGCGTTCATGCCTTTTGGAGTCTGACCCCGGCTTGGAGTCTGACCCCGGCTCCACCCTAACGAGGACTCGCGGTGTGAGAACTCCGCTCCAGACCGTGACCTTTTCGGTAGGCAGCTGTTGCCGCTCCGATCGCGCAACTTCTCGTGTTAAGAGCGCCTGGCAGACTGGTCTAGTGCTTGCGACGCATCGCATTAGACCGCTAGTTTCCCGCCGCCGCCGAGCACTGAGAGATGGCGTGTGAAACGGGTATGCGCGTACCCCGCGCCGACGGAGACTAGTCCGACCAATCCCCACATGCCCTTCATCAATCTCCGCGATACACCGATTCGGCTGCCCGCGGGGCAGTTAAGAATTGGGCGGGGACGCGGCGTCGAAATCTCCCTTCCCGGCGCGCCAAGTCGCGCTGGAAAGGCCGCGGACGCGTCGCAGGGCTCTGGCGCAGACCAAAGCGAAAGCGCTAGTCGTGAGGGGCAGTTCGCACTCCTCGTCGTCGATCCGAGTGGGTCTGCCACTTTGAGCAGCCTCTCGGAGCAAGCTCCCGTTTATGTCAACTCAGTGCCAGCTGGCTTGGAACCGACTCCGCTATTGCACGGCGACCGCGTCGAAATCGACGGCGTCGAGCTGCGTTTTTCGGACGACCGTCAGGGCGGCGAAACGGGCGAATTCCCGGTGCTTACGCCGGAGCAGGCTGCGATCCTGCCAGCGACAGCCCACGCAGCCGTCGGCGCGAATCGCGCCCCCAGCGGGCAGTCTGCAAGACCAGGGTACCCAGTGAAAAACGGGCGTCTGGTCTCACTTGTGGACGGTCGCGAGTACGCGGTTGGCGACGGCGGGCTTTCCATTGGGCGCGACGCCGGTTGCGACGTGGTAGTGCCCGCGAATTCAGTGTCGCGGCGCCATGCGCGCATCGCGCTCGAGATCAGAGGATACACGATCACAGATAGCAGCACGAATGGCGTCGTCGTGAGCGGCGAACGAATCCGCTCGGCGCGCCTCCTCAAGCGCGGCGACACCGTGGGGGTCGGCCCGGAGGAGTTCCGCTTCTACGAAGAAGAAGTGGAGTCGGATCCAACGCCTCCAGTTCCGGTTCCGCAGATCCGCTTCGACACTTCACCGCCGGCGCCCGCCAAGCCGAAAGCGCCAGTTCTCGCGACGCTCGTGGTAGCCAACAGCGGGCACAATCACGGCGAGGTCTTCGAGATCACTTCGTTCATCACGCACATTGGCCGCGGCGAGCATAACGACGTCGTTCTCGCGGACGACTCGGTATCCGACTCGCATGCCAAGATTCAGCGACGCGACAATCGCTGGATGCTGACAGACCTTGACTCGACGAACGGAACGTACGTAGATGGTGGTCGCCTAACGGGTGAGACCGAGGTGCGGGGCGATACGGATGTCCGCTTTGGTGGAGCGAAGCTCGTGTTCAAACCGGCGCGGCTTGCGAAGACCCCGTCCGGCGGCACGCGCGTGGTCGCCGCTTTCAAGAAAAAAAACACGCCCAGCGCCGCACCCGACGCGGTTGCCGACGAGCCCAAAGCGGTGACTGACGAGGACGGGCCGGACGAGTCGAAGCGATCGCTGGCTATCCTGTGGGTGGCGCTCCTGGGTGTTCTTGCCTTGACCCTTTCGGTTATTCTCAGAGCATTGTGGTAATGGACCTGACAGTCGCGGCGCGGACGGACGTCGGTATGATCCGGTCGGGGAACGAAGACTCGTTCTTCGCGCACGCGACGCCTCAAACTGGCCTGTTTATCGTGGCCGACGGGATGGGTGGCCACGCCGCCGGTGAGGTGGCGAGCGAGATGGCCGTCCAGATCGTGGCGCGCGAGCTGACGCCGATCGCCGATCTGCACGGCGACGGGGTGCGCGATAAGGTCGCCCTAGCCCTGCGTGAGGCGAACCGCGCGATCTTCGAGCGCACGCTGGCCGAATCGGACAAGCAGGGGATGGGGACTACTGCGTCCGTGCTGATGCTATCGGGGAAGCGTTATCTCATCGGCCAGGTCGGGGACTCGCGCATCTACGTGCTGCGCGATGGCGGCCTAAAGCAGCTCACCAAAGACCATTCCTATGTCCAGGAGCAGGTGGACGCGGGGCTGCTCACTCCAGAACAAGCGCGGTACCACCCGTACAGCAACGTCATCACGCGCTGCGTCGGAGCCGGTGAATCGATCGAGCCCGATACGTTCGCCGGTGAAGTGAAGCCGGGGGACGTCTTCCTCGTGGCGAGCGACGGCCTAACGGGGATGGTGGACGATCGGCGCTTGCAGCAGTTGCTCCTGTCGCGTGCGACGGCGCGCCGCGTCGTCGACGCGCTGATCGCGGAAGCGAACTACCGCGGTGGGCTGGACAACATCACGGCCATCGTCGTGCAGGTGCAGAAAGTCGAAGCGACGCAAGACGAGGGAGAGGCGCCGACGGTCGAGGGACCAGCACTGTCCGAGCCTAACGAGGTGTCGCCGGGCCAGGAGCACGCTGCGTGAGCGAACACGAGGGAGAGACGCCAGAGAGCGTCGCATCCCTCGCCCAGCTGTACCTCGGCAACATCCTCTTCGCGCTGGAACGCTGCGCGATGTCACTCGACGCCGACGGCAAGTCTGCTGAAGCGGCGTTTTATCGTGGAATTGCGCGCAAGCTCGCCGAGGCTCACGGTCGCGCGCGCTAGCACATCGAGAGCGTCAAGAGTAAGAGCTGTTCGGATTACGCGGATCGGCGAATCGAACGGATTACCTTCTTCACTGCCAAAGTGCTATATCGCCTTTGCCAAGCGCAGTTGGCCAAAGAGCGTTTTTTCTTTTTGAAAGATCAAAAGCACCCGGTTCTAACTGGGCCTGGCGCATGTGACGAGCTTCGTTTTCGTTTCGAATCGAATTCGTGCTATCCGCTAATCCGTGTTATCCGAATGGCTCTTGCTCTAAGCGTATCTAAACGCCAGCGACGAGGTCCAGAACGCGACGCTTTGTAATAGTGGACGGGCGCGCGGTGAAGACCCGGAGCCAGCGCGCTGAGCGATAGAGCTGAGCCGACAGCTCCGGCAGGTGAATCACGCCGGGAAGGCCTT
>CBQVAZ010000258.1:0-5511 GCA_967720205.1 uncultured Gemmatimonadaceae bacterium
CGAAATGATCGAAGGCATCCGCGTTAGGCAGCGTCTTGAGATGCCATTTGCCGAGCACCGCCGTCTGGTAGCCGCGTTCTCGCAGCAATTTCGGGAACGTGAGCGTCGTGGGGTGCAGCGCCTCCACGTTTGTCGGCACGCCGTTGAGGTGCCCGAACTGACCGGTGAGGACCGTGGCGCGACTCGGCGCGCAAATGGAGTTCGTCACGAATGCGTAGCGAAAGAGCATTCCTTCGCCCGCCAGACGATCCAGGTTAGGCGTTTTGTTGATCGCCGAGCCGTACGCGCTGATCGCGTGCGCCGCGTGATCGTCTGAGAAGATGAAAAGGATGTTGGGCCGCGACGACGTCTGACTCAAGGCCACCGGCGCGACGGCCAGCGCCGCTACGACACCTAACGCTGGACTGCGCTTCATTGCCGAGCGCGCTCCACACTCTCGAAAAACTGCAGCAGCGCGCTGTTGAAGTTCTGCGGCTGCGCGAAGTGCGCGCCATGGCCCCCATTCTTGATCACCACGCGGCGTGCATTGGGCATGCGCTTGACGAGCGAGTCGGCGAAGGTCAGAAAATTGGGAAAATCGTGGTCGCCGTTCACGATCAATGTCGCGACACGTAAACTCGCCAACTGATCCCAGCGCGCGTCCGGCACGCGCCCCGATTCGGGTCGTGGATCCAGCAGATCGCGCCCGGCATATGCCGCCATCATGCGCTCCTTGAGAACGTGGAGGTCTGGTCGCCCGGGCGGATCCCAAAACATCGGCGAAGCCACGACAAAACGCCTCACTGAATCCATCCCGTGACGTCGCGCGATCTCGCCCAGAATCGCTTGAGCTCCCGGGCCGCGTTCCAAGCTTGGGAAGTCAGGAACCGGGCCGCCGCCGTAGAGGACGAGCCCACGCACGCGCTCGGGAAAGGCTGCCGCAAAGTTGAGCGCCGTTCGCGCACCCGCAGACAGACCGACGACGTGCGCGGTCCTGATGCCAAGGCTATCCAGTAGCGTGAGGAGATCGGCCGGATCGGCCGATGCATCCGCGAATCCTGTGGACTCACCGAATCCTCGCCGATCGAATCGCAGCACGCGATAGCGCGGTGTGAATGCGCGGACCTGGTCGTCCCAAATGCTCAGGCTCTGCGCCCAACCGTGAATGAAGACGACTGTCTGTCCCTGGCCGGACACCTCATACCTGATCGTCGCATCGCCGACGTTCAGCATCCGCGGCTGAGCGTCCGCCGCGTGGGCAAACGTGCCTAACGCGAACATGGGAAGCAGTGACCGGCTCATCGAGGCCTCCCGCCTGTTGGGGAAGTGAACACTCGCTCATCCAAGCCCACACGACGTATGAGAGCGGCGAAACGCGCGCTGCGTCGCAATGGATCGAAGAAGGGTTCGCTCAACGAATAGTACGTGGGCCAGATCTCCGCAGCGTCCGTCGCGCGCTCTAGAGCCTCGAGGGCGCGCGCCGTGTCGCCAAGACTCAAGTGAATTGTCGCGGTCCGCATGTTCGCGACGGGATCGCGCCCGTCCATACCCTCCCCACGCAGCATCGCTCTCGCCCGTTCCTGATCGCCGAGGTAGGCAAGCCTGGCTGCTGCCACGCCGCGCCAACGTGGAACGGCGCGCCACAGGCGTTCGAGATGTGCCGTTGCTTCTTCTCGCCGACCCAATGCGATAAGCGCCTCTGCTGCAAAGGTGAGCAAAGGCGGATTCGTCGAATCGATCTCCAGCGCGCGTCGGATTTCGGCGAGTCCTTCTCGTGAGCGCCCGCTCAGCACGAGCATGTGACCCACCCAGCCAGACGCCACCGCGGAGTACGGGTCGACACGCCGAGCGCGCTCGAATTCGGCCTGTGCTCGAACGAAGCTTCCTGTGTAGAAGAGAAAACGGCCGTACTGGATGTATGCATCCGCCTCGCTCGAGTCGATCGCGAGTGCGCGGCGATAGCGCTCATCGGCTTGCCGCCACTGGTATGCGTGCTGGTGAGCCATCGCGAGCGCCGTGTGCGCCTCTACGAGCGTTGAGTCGCGCCGAAGCGCGCGCTCTGCTGCCGTTACCGCACGGTCGCGAATCGACGCCGCGCTTACAAGGTCGAAGTACGGTAATAGCTCGAGCGCCAGCGCCAACGCCCCGTGTGCCCGAGCGAAGCCCGTGTCCTTTGCCACTGCCTGCTCGAACTTTTCGACGGCCTGCCGCACGCCGACTCCGCGACGCTGGAGCAGAAATCGTCCGCGAAGATACAAGTCATAAGCTTCGGAATTTGTCGTCGCGCGATTCCTGGTCGACGCGACGAGTGGCAGTGTGGTATCGCCGGCGAACTGGCGTCGCAACGCACTCGCGATTGCGCGCGGAATGGAGTCCTGGAATGCGAGCGCGTCACCGGTTCCGCCATCGTAACTCCGGGACCACGCCTCGATGTTGTCTGCGGTGCGCGCGAGCTGGGCCGACACGCGGACACCGTTAGGCACGCGCCGTACGCTGCCGTAGAGCAGATGGTCGGCGGCCAGCGCGGCCCCGACCTGCCTAACGTCGATTGCGCGCTGTCCTCGAAAGCGATAGCTCGCGCCGCGCGAAACGACGCGCAGACCTGGGACGTTGCCCAGCGCCGTGGCGACTTCGTCCGCGATGCCCTCGGCGAGGTAGTCGTCGGCCGAGTCACCGCTCACGTTGAAGAAGGGGATGACGGCCACGGTGTGCGCATCCGCGCGGTGCTGATTTCCTGCCCAGCGGCCGCGCGAGATGACGAGGACAGCGCTTGCAACGGCGAGCAAGAGCACGGCGCCAGCCGCGATGCGCTGTCGCCCGCTGAGTCCCTGGCGGAACCGGGCGAAGCCCGTCGCCGGCGACACCACGCCGTCCAGCACCCGCAAGATGTCGCGAGCCGCCTGCGGACGCGACGCGGGATTTTTCTCGAGGCACTGCATGACGAGACGTGCGAGCTGCGGCGGGCACTCCGGAAAGCGCTGACTGACTGGAACAGGTGCCTCGCTGAGGTGCGCCGCGAACAGCGACTGCAGCGAGCCGCCGAATGGTGGTCTCCCAGCCAGCATCTCGTACGCGAGGCAGCCGAAGGAGTACAGATCCGCGCGGTGATCCGTGCTCGGATCGCCTGACATCTGTTCGGGTGCCATGTATGCCGGGGTGCCCACGGCGGTTCCCGGCTGCGTCATGAGCGATACGTTAGGCAGGTCGCCCGTATCAGCAGCCTTCGCCACGGAAATGGCCTTGGCGATGCCGAAGTCGGTCACGACCGCGGCGTCACCCGAGAGCAGGATGTTCTCCGGTTTAATGTCGCGATGGACGACACCGCGGTCGTGCGCGTACGCGAGGGCGCGGGCGACGTCGCGCAGAATTCCGATCGTTTGCTCCAAGGGCACCTGGCTGTCACGCCGCAGCCGCTCGCGCAACGACAACCCTTCGACAAAGGGCATCGTGTAATACGGAACGTCCCCCGCCTGACCGGCCGCCAACAGCGGGACGATATTCGCCTGCTGTAGCGAGGCGGCGAGCTGGATCTCCCGCTCGAATCGCTTGGCGGAGATCCCGGCGACGAGCTCGGGCGAGAGCACCTTGATGACGACCGGGCGTTTGAGAGCGGATTCGTGGGCGAGAAAAACGCGCGCGAATCCGCCGCCAGCGAGCTCGCGCTCGATGGTGAAACGGGTTCCCAATCCCGATTGCAGCTCGGTCAAGAGGTCGCGCGTCATGCGCTCGCCTCGGAAGATCGAACCAAGGTGGCGCTGGAGCTGCGGTGCCGACAGCCCCACTTTTCGCTCGTGTCGGCCTAACGCGGTCGCGTTTTGCTGCGCCAGTAGTAGCGCCGCGCCTTTGCATTGCTCCCGCACGTGGCCATGCTGCACCAGCGGCGCGACTTGTTCTTGCTTGTGTCGAGAAAGAACCACCCGCAAGCGGGGCAGGTCTTCACGTTCGCAAAGCGCTCGGACGTGAGAAGTGTCAGAGCGGCTTCGACGATTCGCCAGCGCAGCGTCGACGGTCCGGCCGTATCTACCGCGATCTCGCGGGCGACGTGGTGTTTGACTCGCCGCAGTCGCGCCGCACGGGCCGCATCGGCCGCGTCATGCGCCAGTGCATCGAGGTCGTTCGCCAGCGGTGCGCGCTGGACGATGGCGCCGCGAAAGATCCGCTCGAGTCGCGCCCGGAGCTCGCGCAGGCGACGCAGCTCGGAGCCCGCATGCTTGACGGCGAGACGCCGCGCTTCTCCCGAGCTGAGCGCGCGCGATGCCGCGCCGAAGCGTAACACCTCGCGGAAATCAGGCAGGTAGTCGCGCGGCGCCGGCACGGTCCAGTCGTGGATCGTGTTCAGGAAATCGAGCGACAGGTCGCCGCCCACGAGCTCGAAGCGATGCGCCATGGCTGCAATGTAGCAGGCTCCACAGCCTTTTACCAGCAAAGTGACCTTGACAGGTGAGACCGACAGAATCACCATCAATATGGCTTTCACTGGTAATAGTACTCATGGCCTCTCTCGCGCTCGTTGGCGCGCCGTCGAGCATCGGCATCCGTCCCTACGACGACGGCACGGCACGCGGCCTGGATCAGGCACCTAACGCCTTACGAGCACTCGGCATCGTCAGGCGGCTCGGCGCGACCGACAGCGGTGACGTCCTGCCGCCGGCATACCGTGACTTCACGCGCCAGGGGAAACGGCCGCGCAACGAGGATGCTGTGGCGAGTTACTCGCGCGCACTGGCGGAGGCCATCGCAGCGGCGAGCGCACACTCGTTCGTCGTCACGTTAGGCGGCGACTGCAGCATCGTGCTAGGTTGCCTCATGGGCGTGAAACGCAACGGCCACTCGCGCATCGGGCTCGTCTACCTCGATGCGCACGGCGACTTCGCCACGCCCGAAGTCTCGCGCACCGGATCCGCCGCCAGCATGTGCCTCGCCCTTGCCGTGGGTCGCGGCGACACGCCGCTGGCACATCTCGAAGGCACGGAGCCGCTCGTCAGACCCGAAGACGTCGTCGTGATCGGGCGCCGTGACGATGCCGACGCGCCGTTCTACGGCCAGGACGAGTTGATGGCGTCAGGCATGCTGGACCTCGCGCACAACCTTGTGCGCGCGAGCGGTGCGGCAGCGATCGCGCGCGCCACGTTGGAGCGTCTCGAAAGCAATCGCGTCGACGGCTTCTGGATCCACGTCGATGCTGATGTGCTCGATCCCGGCGTCATGCCGGCGGTCGATTCGCCCGAACCGGGAGGACTCGGTCTCGCCGAGCTGGCGGCTATTTTGACGCCGCTGGTGCAGCACCGGTTGGCGTTAGGCCTCGAGCTCACGATTTATGATCCTGTGCTCGATCCGGACAGGACGAGCGCCGAAGCGCTCGCCGGGCTGCTCGAACGAACACTCGCGCACAGAGAAAGCCAATGATCGCACGGACATGGCACGGCCGCGTGCCAGCAGAGAAGGCAGACGAGTACTACGCATACATCGAACGGACTGGCCTCGCCGAGTACCGCTCGACGCCGGGCAACCGCGGCATCGTCGTGCTGCGCA
>CBQVAZ010000259.1:0-5509 GCA_967720205.1 uncultured Gemmatimonadaceae bacterium
ATGCCGCGGACGACCCATGAACTCCTCCGGCTTGAGCACGTGGTCAATAGTGAGTTACGCGAACCTCACTGCGGTCCGCTGTACGCGCAATTGCCAGAAACCGAGCCAGTGACACGTCCGTAGCAGCCACGGCAGGCGTTCCCCGTCACCCTCGTCACCCAAAAACGATCCTACATGGCGAAACGGATCCCCTCGGATCGGAATCCGCACCGACGCGCGCTGGCCTCAGCGCTTCTTCTCGGCTTTTTCGCGCTCGTCGGATGCCACCCCGGCAACGTGGAGGCTAAGCGACTGATTCGCGCGTGCGAGACCGGAGACGCCGACTCGTGCAATAAGCTCGGGCAGAAACTCCTCAAGGGAGAGTACGTGCTTCGCGACGAGACGCGCGCCGCACAAGTCTTCAAGCAAGCGTGCGATGGTCGAGTGGGCGATGGCTGTACGGCGCTGGGCACCATGCATCAGACCAGCCGCGCAATCCGTCGCGACTCCACGGTGGTGGCCGGGCTTTATGAGCAGGGGTGTGAGCTCGGAGCCATGAATGGCTGCACTCGACTCGGCGAGTTGCATCTGCGCGGACGCGGTGTTCCGCGAGACACCGGGCGAGCACTTGCTCTCTTGCAACAATCGTGTAGCGGCAACGATATGCCGGGCTGCACGCAACTTGGAACGCTGTACGCGAGCGGCGAAGGCGCGGCACAGGACGTCGCGAAAGCAGCCGATCTGTTTCAGCGATCGTGCGCCGCGAAGGTGGCGCTCGGCTGCCTTGGGCTCGGCCGATTGCATGCGTTAGGCAGCGGCGTTCCGCAGAACGACTCCATCGCAGCAGATCTGTTCAAACAGGCGTGCGAGAGTCGTGAGGTTGCCGCGTGCTTCCAGCTTGCTGTTGTGAACGAACAAGGTCGCGGCATGCCGCAGAACTTTCAGCGTGCCGCTCAGCTGTATCGCGAAGCGTGCGACGAGCGGTACGCCGCGGCGTGTTACAGCCTCGCGCAGTTGTATCAAAAAGGAGCTGGCACCTATCGCGATCCTGAGCGGGCCGCCGCTTTCATGCGACGAGCCTGTGAATACGGACATGCCGAAGCGTGTCCAGCAAAACCGGCTACGTCATGATGCCGACTTCCGGAGACGCGCTGCTCTCGGCGCAGAGCCTAACGAAGCACTACGGCAGCGTGGTCGCGCTCAATGACGTCAGCTTTACAATCGGCGACGGCATCACCGGCCTGCTCGGCGAGAATGGGGCGGGGAAGTCCACGGCGATCAAGATCTTTCTTGGGCTTTTGCGGCCAACGTCCGGATCGGCCACCGTGCTCGGTGAGGACGCATCTCGAAGCCTCAGTGCGCGGTCGCGCCTCGGCTACATGCCAGAACACGACTGTCTGCCGAGCCATGTGAGCGCGGCGGAGTTTCTCACGCATATGGCGGAGGTAAGCGGGCTTCCGCCGACAGCGGCGCGCACTCGTGCCGCCGACACTCTGCGACACACCGGCCTCTTCGAGGAGCGCTACCGAGCGATCGGCGGATACTCGACCGGCATGAAGCAGCGGGTCAAGCTGGGCCAGGCGCTGGTGCACGATCCTGTTTTCGTTTTTCTCGATGAGCCGACGGCAGGTCTCGACCCGCTCGGGCGTGAAGAGATGCTCGCGCTCATTCGCAAGACGCACCGGGAGTTCGGCATCAGCGTCGTGCTGTCGTCGCACCTCATGGCCGACGTCGAGCGCACGTGTGACCGCATAATCGTTATGCAGGGTGGCCGAGTGGTCCACTCGGGAGAGGTGGAGCACTTCACGAAGGAGACGGAAACCGTCTTCATCGAAGTGGACGCGAACCGCGATGGGCTCGTCGCCGCGCTCCAGCGTCGTGGTGTTACAGTGACCTCGGAGCGCGGCGGACTCACGATCGAGGGACCTGACGAGTCTGTGTACGACCACGTACGCGACGCGCTGGTGGAAGCACAGGCGCCACTGCGCCGCATGGCGCCGCGACGCCGCGCGCTGACAGAACTGTTCGAGCGAGGTGCCGCATGACGGTACAGACGCTGCCAGCGCGTGATGCGAGCCCAGTGCCTAACGCCAGTGGCAAAGTCTTCGACATCGGCTACCAGAAATACGCTGGTGTGCGAGAAGGGCGTGGTCGCGCGCGACGCGCCGTTTTCAAGGATGGTGTGCGAGCGGCTCTAGGGCTCGGCCGCGGCCCACGCAACAAGATTCTGCCGTGGTTCTTCATCGGCTTCATGTCGGCGATCGCCACCATCATGGCTTTGATTACAGGCGCCGCTAAGCGCGTGGCAGGTACAGCGCAGACCGAACAGATGAACCTTCCGACGCACTCCGACTATTACGGATTTGCGTCGATCACTCTCTTCCTGTTCGCGGCGCTCGTCGCGCCGGAGCTGCTTTGCCGCGATCGGCGTGAAGGAGTGATCAGCCTCTATTTCGTTAGGCCGCTGACAGGGTCCGGCTACGTCGCCTCGCGCTGGGCAGCCTTCCTTGTCGTGATGCTCGCGACCGCGTGGCTGCCGCAGATCATCCTTCTGCTCGGGCTCGCGATGGGCGACCCGACGCCAATAGCGTATCTGCAAAAACACTGGCTCGACATCCCGCGGTTTCTCGCGGCCGGTCTCGCAATGGCGGCCTACATCACGACGCTTGCACTGCTCACAGCTTCGTTCACGACGCGACGCGCATACGCGTCGGTATTTCTCGTGGGGCTCTTCGCCATTACGACGCCGTTTACGCAGGGCTTGGCTCAGGAGATCAAAGGACCGGCCGGGCAGTGGATCTCGATGTTCAGCCTAACGAACATCCCTGTGCACGTGAACGACATCATCTTCAACGACGTCAGCGAGATTACAGAAGACGCTCCGGCGCGCCAGCTTCCCAAGCAACTGCTCGTTGCGTGGTACTTCGCCTGGACTTTGATCCCCGGCGCGGCGCTCTGGTGGCGCTATCGTCGGATGACACCATGACGAGCCCAGGAACGCCAGTCATCCGCGTCGACGGCGTCTCGCGCTGGTTCGGCAGCGTCGTCGCCGTTAGCGAGGTGACCTTCGATATCGGGCCGGGCATCACCGGGCTGCTGGGGCCTAACGGTGCCGGGAAGACAACCCTGCTGCGGATGATGACCGGACTGGCGGAAACGTCGACTGGCCGCGTAACGATGTTCGGCGAGCCGGTTCGCGATAACCCGCCGCTGTACCGTCGTATCGGCGTCATGTCGGAGCACGAGACAGTCTACGGCTTCATGACCGGGCGCGAATTCGTGCGCACAATGGCAAAGCTGCGCGGCGTCGACAATCTCGAGGCGGCCGTCGATCGCGCGATCGCACTGGTCGATTTGGCGGACGCCCAGCAGCGCCAACTGGACACGTACTCGCGCGGCATGCGCCAGCGCATTCGTCTCGCCGGCACGCTCGTGCACGATCCGGAAGTTCTGATTCTCGATGAGCCGCTGAACGGCGCCGATCCGCGCCAGCGCGTGCAATTCAAGCGTCTGTTGCAGCAACTCGCGGCGCAGGGCCGCACGATCGTGCTCTCATCGCACATTCTCGAAGAAGTGGAAGAGCTGGCGGAGACCGTGCTGCTCATCGTGAACGGCAAGCTGGCGGCGTCGGGAGGATTCCGTGCGATTCGCGCCGCGCTCAACCAGCGGCCTTATCACGTGCGCGTGATTTGCGACGCCCCGCGCGCGCTCGCGGCATCGATCGTTAGGCTCGGCAGCGTGGACGCCGTAAACGTCGATCCGGATGGCGCGGTCGTCGTGTTGAGCAGGAACGTGCTCGACTTGCAGCTCGAGCTGCCGCGGCTGGCGCAGTCGGAGAGGATCAGCCTGCGAAAAGTCGAACCGCTGGACGACTCACTGGAAAGCGTCTTCGGTTATCTGGTGGAGCGCTAGATGGGGACTGTATATCGCCTAACGCTGCGGCAACTCTCCGGCCGCTGGCGACTGCTCATCATGAGCGTGCTCGCGGCGATGCCCGTGATCATTGTGGTCTTGATGCTGCGCTCGGCGTCAGCGACCAGCATGCAAGACTTCGAAACCGTGATCCTGGGCGCGATGCTCGCCGGTTCCATCGCGCCGCTTGTCGTCCTCGCGATTGGCGCCCCTGCATTTGCGAACGAGATCGAAGACAAGACGCTCGCCAATCTGGTGCTCACACCCATCGCACGCGGGCGCATCGCTCTGCCGAAACTTCTGGCGACTATAACGGTCGCCGCGCCGTTCATCGCGGCGAGCGCGTTCGCCACGAGCTACGTCGCCTTTCTTGGCGACATGACAGCGACGATCGCTGTCACCGTAGCGGCCGTGGCAGGAGTCGCGATGTACGCCTCCGCGTTCGTTTGGCTCGGCTTGGTGACAACCCAGGCAATCGGCGTTGGACTGCTCTACATCGTTTTATGGGAAGGTCTGTTCTCAGGGTTCGTGTCGGGCGTGCGTTTGCTGAGCATCAGGCACTTTTCGATTGCGCTGATGCACGGGCTCGACGAACGCCGCTTCGCGTTCACGAACCACGTGAGCCTCGTTGTCGCTCTGGTCGTTTCCAGCCTTGTGTTCGCCGGGTTTCTGCTGCTTTCTATCAGGCGGCTGCGTCGGATGGACGTGCCGTAGGGCCTAACGCTGATAGGAGGTTTCGCATGCGGCTGCTCCGCTGGTCGTCAGCGCTTCTGTTTCTCATCACGTCTGCGACGTCCGCTCAGACACGAAACCTCGCCGAGCGTCTTGGATACCCGGCGGATGCGAAGCTGCTCATCCTCCATGCCGACGACCTCGGCGTTTCGCATTCTGTCAACGTCGCGAGCTTCGAGGCGCTCGATAAGGGTGTGATCTCGTCGGCGAGCATCATGATGCCGACGCCGTGGGTCACAGAAGTCGCCGCGTATGCGAAGTCGCACCCTAACGCGGACCTCGGCCTGCACCTAACGCTCACGAGCGAATGGGATACGTATCGTTGGGGCAGCGTGGAGTCGAAGGACAGGGTTCCCAGTCTGCATGATTCGACTGGCACTTTCCCCAGTGACGTCCCGCCAGTTGCGACAAGAGCTAAACCATCGGAAGTCGCGCTCGAGCTTCGCGCGCAGATCGATCGTGCGTTAGCGGTCGGGATCCGTCCCACGCATCTCGATAGTCACATGGGCGCGCTCTTCGCCACGCCCGCGCTGTTGGCTACGTATGTGAAAGTGGCGCACGAGTATCGTCTGCCGTTTCTCGCGCTGCGACTTCCACCGCCGTCGCCACCGATGCCGCTATCGGACAAAGACATCGTGCTCGATGCGGTCATCGTCGCGGGACCCGACGTCCCCCGCGACAAGTGGAAGGAGTTCTACATCAACGCGATCGCGAGCCTCAAGCCGGGCCTAACGGAGGTCATCGTCCACCTCGGCCGAGACGACGCGGAGCTGCAAGCCGTGATGGTGAATCATGAGCCATACGGCTCGGTGTGGCGTCAGCGCGACTTCGACGTCGTGAACAGTGCGGAGTTCAAGAAGGCGCTACAAGATCACGGCGTTAGGCT
>CBQVAZ010000260.1:0-5506 GCA_967720205.1 uncultured Gemmatimonadaceae bacterium
CCCAGCGTCTAGGAAGTGGTGCCTCGCTATTGCGTCACGTCCCCTCGTGATCAGCCGGGCGTCACCAGAGACAAACCATCTGCCTCGGAGACACCCATGCAATTCCGCACGATCACCGCTCTGCTCTGCACGGCCACGATTCTCGCGGCGTGCTCGGACAGCGCAACCGCTCCAAGTCCTGCCGTAGAGACTGAGCTCGACGAAATCGTCTTCGAGACGAGTGCGTCAGCCGACGACGTCGCCGCCGCGCAGGACCGACGTGACACACCGCGAGGACAGCCGACGCTTGCCCGTCCGCGCCTAACGGAGCAGCAGAAGCAGTGCATCCAGGACGCCGTCGCGGATTTCCGCGAAGCGAACAAGGGCCTGCTCGAACAGCTGCAGGCGATCCACAAGAAGGCGCGCGAAGCCTATGCAGCAGGTGCGACGCGTGAAGAGATCGCCCGGATCCTGGAACAGGCGAAGCCGCTCCTCGAGCGTCTGCGCGTGGCGCACGAAGCCCTGCACAAGGCCATTCGCGCCTGCCTCGCTCGTTAGGCGTTGTCGCATAAGGTGCTGGGAGGCGCGTTATGACGCGCTCCCAGCTCCTTTGCCTCATTCGGTAACGGCATCTGTGCAGTCCAATGCGCATTCATTGCCGCGCGTTGGTACGGCACTAGGAGTTGTCCGAGTGGTCATCGGACTACCACGAGTTCTCAGGCGTCGCCGCCGCGTGAGAATTACTTGCGACAACGCGTGTCGCGTTCGAAGAAGTGCGTGATGCAGGACACTGCCCGGCCCTCGTCGACGCGAAGAAACAACTAGCATAGGTGGGTTTATGTTGCGGTCGATGGTGGCGGTGGGATTGGCGACTACAATGATGGCGTGCGCGAGCACCCAGCAGACCTCATTCGGACGGACCAGAGCACCCGCGTACTCGCACGATCTCGTAACATTCGACGAACTAGCGCGAACGGCTGAAAGCGCCTCCAACCTGTATCAAGCGCTCGAGCGGCTGCGGCCTACGTTCATAACGCCGCGCATGTCGGGACGCGCGATCCGCTCAACGGCGTCGCAGATCGACGTCTTCGTGAACGGCGGCTACGCCGGCGATGGCTCGGTTTTGCTTACGCTGAATCCAGCGCACGTCGCGAGCGTTCGGATGGAGCGGCGCAGCCAGGCATTCGTCAGGTACGGCAGCGCGCTGCGCGGCGAGAACATCCTGTACGTGACGCTGTTGCGTTAGGCGATCCGCAGTTGGGAGCTAGGGCGGAGTTAGCTCGAACTACACCCAAGCTCCCTGCAACTAGCTCCCTTCTGCTATCCAACCATCCAACGCGCGTTCACGGCACGCGACACGTCGTTGTCGAGCAACGCCGCGCGCACGGCCTCCGCGATTTCGATCGCGACGTTCTGCTGCGCCTCGGCTGTCGACGCGCCCAGGTGCGGTGTGAGCACGACGTTAGGTAACGAACGGAACGGATGGTCAGCTGGCAGCGGCTCCATGCTGTACACGTCGAGAGCGGCGCCGGCGAGACGTTTGTTCTGCAATGCCTTGAGCAGCGCGTCCTCGTCCACGACTCCGCCGCGCGCGACGTTCAGTACGAAGGCACTGGGCTTGAGCTTCGCCAGCTGCGCTTCGCCGATCAGCCCAAGCGTCTCATCCGTCAGCGGAACGTGAACCGAGAGCACGTCGGCGCGCTCGAGAATCTCGTCAAGCCCGGCGGTCTCGACGCCTAACGCCGTGGCTCGATCCGGGTTCAGGAACGGATCGAACACAATCACGCGCATTCCAAAGGCGCGCGCGCGCACCGCGACCTCGCCTCCAATGCGCCCAGCGCCGACCAGCCCAAGCGTCTTTCCATACAGCTCGACGCCATTGAACGACTTGCGATCCCATTCGCCCGCGCGCATCGAGCGGTCCGCGGCTGGTACGCGCCGGGCCAGCGCGAGCAACAACGCCATTGTCAGCTCGGCGGCCGAGACAGTGTTCCCGGCGGGTGCTGTCAGCACCGGGATGCGGCGCTCCGTTGCGGCATCCACGTCAATCGTGTCGACGCCCACCCCGGCGCGGCCGATCACTTTGAGCCGGTCGGCACGGCTCAACGAGTCGCGCGTGATCTTTGTCGCCGAGCGCACGAGCACGGCGTCGGCTCCCGCGATCGCATCGCGTAGCTCGTCGCCCTTGAGCCCCGTCTTCACCGTGAGCTTGAAACGCGGGTCGGAGGACAGCGGTGTGAGCGCGTCCAGCGCGATCGCGTCCGCGACCAGAATATCGAATTGCGCCATTGTCGTTCGCGTTAGGACGTGAGTACGCTGCCTAACGCCTCGAGGAGCACGTCCAGCTCCTCGACCGTGTGCTCACCCATGTGCCCGATGCGAATCATCAGATCCTTTTCATTTCCATATCCGGATGCGATGACGAATCCCTTGCTCTTCATCGCGCTCGTCACAGCGGAACCCGGCTTGCTTTCCGGCATGCGAATGCATGTGACGGTCGGCGAGCGATACGCTACAGGCGAGAGTACCGAAATCTCGACGCCGCGCTCGCGGATCTCATCGACCCAACGCCATGTCCGCTCGGCCATCGCCTGGTGCCGTGCCCAGCGCGCTTCGAGTCCCTCGGACATGATGTGCTCGATCTGCACAGCTAGCGCGTAGAACAGCGAGACGGCGGGAGTGTTAGGCGTCTGATTCTTTTTGGCGTATTTGTCGAACTCGATCAGATCGAAGTAGATGCCGCGGTCCTTCTTGAGCTTCGCGCGCTCGAGCACGTTTTCGCTCGCCGTGCAAAACGCGAGGCCCGGCGGTATCGCGAACGCTTTCTGAGCGCCAGTGAGCACGTAGTCGAGTCCCCACGCGTCTGTCTCCACGCGCGCGCCGGCCATCCCACTGACGCTATCCACGAGGAGCACGACGTCACCTGCGGCATGAGCTGCCTTCGCGAGCTGCTCGATTGGATTCAGCGCGCCCGTCGCCGTCTCTGAGTGCACTACCGTGACGGCGTCGTAGTCCTTGTCCTTGAGCGCGGCCGTGAGCTGCTCCGGCGAGAAGCCCTGACCAATCGGCACTTCCAACTTGTCAGTCTCGACGCCGCACGCCTGCGAGATGCGATAGAACCGGTCGCTGAACGCGCCGTTCACTAGAGACAACACGCGCTTACGCGCCGCGTTGCGGATCGCCGCCTCCATGAGACCAGTCGCCGACGACGTGGAGATGTAGACAGGGCGCTGAGTACGAAAAACCGCCTGCAGCCCTGGCTGCACGGCGGCGATAATCCCTTCGATGTCCTTCCCTCGGTGTCCGATCATCGGCCGCGTCATGGCCTGAAGGACTTCGGGAAGGACCTCAGTGGGCCCTGGAAGGAAGAAGCGACCGAAGCCGGGGTTGCGCGCGGGCTTGGTGCTGGAAGGAGCGGGAATCGTTGTAGTCATATGGTTAGAAACTCATTACGTGGCGTGGAGAGTGCTCGCTGTGCGCTGTCTGCGCTATATGTGCAATGGACGGCCTAGCACTGCGAGCGCGGCTTCCTTTGTGACCTCTGAAAGCGTGGGATGAGAGTGAACGGTCATCGCAATGTCGTCGGCCGACGCCCGATACTCCATGGCCAGGACGACTTCTGACATGAGCTCCGACACGTTAGGTCCGATCATGTGGCAGCCTAACACTTCGTTCGTGTGGGCATCGGCGACGAATTTCACGAAGCCGGCAGTCTCGCCCATCGTGCGCGCCCTGCCGTTTGCCGAGAACGGGAAACGCCCCAGCCGCACCTCGCGTGGGCCCGAGCCGCCTGTGCCTTCGCGCGCTTCGCGTTCCGTTGCGCCGACCGTGGCGATTTCGGGCCAGGTGTAGACGATGTTGGCCACCGTGTGATAGTGCATCGCCGCCTGGTGGCCTGCTATCACTTCGGCGGCGACGACGCCTTCCTCTTCGGCTTTGTGCGCAAGGAGCTTCCCACCGACGGCGTCGCCGATGGCGAAAACGTTAGGCAGGTTCGTGCGCATCTGCGCGTCGACGGTGATTTCGCCGCGGGGGCCCGTCGCGAGACCTAACGCAGCGGCATCGACACCGAGGAGCGCGGGGCGCCGACCCACAGCCACGAGAACGCGTTCGGCCTCCAGCGTTTCACTCGCGCCGTCTTTCTCCGTCTGAACGGCGACGACGTTATCGCGCAGCTCTGCGCCCGTCACGCGAGTGCCCACGCGCAGGTCGAGTCCCTGCCGCCGGAAAACGCGATCCGCCTCTTTGATGATTTCGTCATCCGTACCAGGGAGGATGCTGGGCATAAGCTCGACGACGGTCACGCGCGATCCCAGCCGTCGCCAAACCGACCCGAGCTCCAACCCAATCACACCGCCGCCAACCACGAGCAGGCGACTTGGGACTTCAGGAAGAGTCAGCGCGCCAACATTCGAGACCACCCGCTCCTCATCGAACTTGAGAAACGGAAGTTCGATCGGCACCGAGCCCGTGGCGATGATGACATGTGTAGCGGCAATGGTCTGCACGCTTCCGTTGCCGTCGGTGACATCGACGACATTCCCCGGCTTGAGAGTCCCGCGCCCGCGAGCCCACGTCACGCCGTGCTTGCGGAAGAGAAACTCGATGCCCCTCGTGTTGGCGCCGACCACGTCGTCTTTGCGGCGCTGCATCTGGGAGAGGTCCAAGCCGAGTCTGTCGACGACCAGGCCGTGTTCGCGCGCATGCAGGCGCGTGAACTCAAAGTGCTCACTGGACTGGAGCAGGGCCTTGGATGGAATGCAGCCGACATTGACGCACGTGCCACCGAGCGTCTTGTCCATCTCCACGCAGATCGTCTTGAGACCTAGCTGCGCGGCCCGGATTGCAGCGACGTAACCCCCGGGGCCGCCTCCAATTACGACTACGTCAGCGGAAGGCTCCGGGGCCGACGCCGCTGTTTGCGAGTCTGCCATAGGGGTCCGAAAAAGTAGCGGGTGCGGCCACCATTGGCGACCGCACCCGCTCCCCTCAAAAGGCGACCGGCGAGTTAGGCAGCTCGGTTCGCCCTATCGGCACGCAACGCAGTGAACTCCCCACGGCGTACCGTCCCCTTCCAATTCGGGATCTTCGTGTAGAAGGTCCCTTCAATTCGGCAACCAGTTCGCAGACCTTCGAGGACCGTGACCACCTCGGCGTCTTCCCGCGGATCGTAGTACGGACCGATTAGGGCCACGAATGCGCGCTCGTTTGCGTCGAGGAGGCGGACTCCCGTCGGTTCGATGTCAGCGGCGACGAAGAAAAGGAAGCGCCCCGCGACTGCCGCGTCCGGTGAGCTGTCGCGCAGCAACGTGAAGGGACGCATAACGCCCGACTCGTCGAGAAAATTTCCGCGCCACGTTCCAGCGAGTGCGCGAATCGCCGCCGGATGCATATCCGAGTCGTTGCGCGCGGGGGGCAGTGGTGTGAAGGCGTAGTTTTGCATAATCAAATCCTGTCGCGTAATACGGCGGAGAATTCAGCAAAGATTCATGTGCTGTCTCAGCAGTCTACGGCATTGGATGCAGCA
>CBQVAZ010000261.1:0-5499 GCA_967720205.1 uncultured Gemmatimonadaceae bacterium
TTGCGAACTTGCCCGTCGCGTTAGGCTTGAGCACGATTGCGCGCAGCACGACGCCGTCGCGCATCGGAACGGCGACGTCTGTCTCCATGACCTGCGCGCGCGAGGGCTGAGTCCACACAGCCAGCGCAATCAGTTCTGCCGCGAACGCAACGCGTCTCATGTGTCCCCTGATAGTAAGCCGGCGACAACGCGCAAATCCGCGATGAGTGCATGCAGCTCGCGCTGTCGCTCTTCGCTCGTTTGCTGCCGCAGAATCGATGACGGGTGCACGGTCGCGACAACGTACTCCGCGAGCTCGCTGCGCAACACCTTTCCTCGCTCCGTCGTCACGCGGAAGTCACGGCCGAGCAAGGCGTGCGCGGCCGTCGCACCGAGGCACACGAGCACCCGTGGACGCAAGACCTGAAGCTCCGCGCGCAACCACGGCAGGCACGCACGGATCTCCGCCGCGTTAGGCTTCTTGTGAATGCGATTCTTCCCGCGTTTCTCCCACTTGAAGTGCTTGACGACGTTGGTGACGTACGCTTCCGCTCGGTCGATCCCCGCGTCTTCCAGCGCGCGATCCAGCAGCTTGCCGGCCGGCCCCACAAACGGCTTGCCTTTGAGATCTTCTTCGTTCCCGGGCTGCTCACCGACGAGCATCACGCGCGCCGCGCGCTTCCCCGCTCCGAAAACAGTCTGCGTCGCGCCCAGGTAGAGGTCGCAGCCCGTGCAGCCGCGCGCAGCCTCCTTGAGCGACGCAAGCGTGGGACGCTCGGGAAGAAACTGCGCCGCACCACTCTTCTCAGGCGCCGACAGCCTGCCCGCTCCGACGATCTCGCGCGCCACGTCGATACCTAACGCCTGTGCGACTTATCCATGTCCGCCACGATGAGCCAGGGACCGCCGCGAGACCTAACGAGCGCGAGCACGAACGTCCCCGCGTCACCTTCCCCCGGGCGCAGGGAGTAGCCGCCGATGATGTGCGCGACGCTGTCGTCTGCGGCATACGCGATTGCACGCAACACCAGCGGCCCGCCGCCATTCGCGTACATCTGACGCACGGCTTCGCGTCCGCGCACTGCTCGGCCGCTGTTCGTCATCACGACCCGACCGTCAACAAACAACTGCGCCAGGCCGGTCGCGTCACTCGCTTTCCATGCTGTCTCGTAATCGCGCAAGACCTTGTCGAGGTCCGGTGGAAGCGTGATCGACGGCAGCGGGGGCGGCGGCGGCGGCGCGGTGTTCCCCTGTCCACATGCTAAGTTCGGCAGTGCGAGCATGGTGACAGTCACGAGCAGACAAAATCTGCGCATAGCTTTCCTCTCCTTGGGCGTAATGCTCTGCGATCCTCCTGGCCGCAATCTTCCTGGCGGCCCTGACATTCTCAACATCGCTTTTGAATTACGCGGCAGCCACGATGCGTAAAAAGCATTTCCCAACGCTCCTTTATGGTCATCTGTAGTCGATACCAACTGGCGGTCGTGGTCAGCCTAGTCGCGCTTGCGAGCACAGGGCGCGGCGTCGAGGGCCAGCAAAGCGATTCGGCGCGCAAGACGCTGCGCGCCGCCGCCCGCACTGGACCGATTCACATCGATGGCCGCCTGAATGAGGCGGACTGGGAGCGCGCTGATGTCGCCACCGGTTTTGTGCAGCGCGAGCCCGAACCTAACGAGCCGGAATCGCAGCGCACCGAGGTGCGCGTTTTGGTGGACGACGCCGCGGTGTACATCGGCGCGCGGCTGTTCGACACGGAGCCGCGCAAGATCGCGGCACAACTCGGCCGCCGCGATTCCGACGATCTCTACACCGACGCTTTTCACGTGGCGATCGACAGCTACTTCGACCGGCGGACGGCCTTTCGCTTTACGGTGACGCCGGCCGGTGTGCAGGGTGACGGCCTGCATTTCAATGACAGCAACGAGGACGAGAACTGGGATGCGGTGTTCGCCAGCGCCGCGACAATCGACTCGGCCGGATGGACCGCCGAGCTGCGCATTCCGTTGTCGCAACTTCGCTATAGCCGCGTGTCGCCTGGTGCGACTCGACGTTGGGGGATCCAGTTCGCGCGGCAGATTGCGCGACTCGGCGAGGAGTCGCTCTGGTCGCCGGCGCCTCCGACTCAGCGCGGCATCGTGTCGCACTTTGGCGATCTCGTCGGCATCGATTCGTTAGGCGTTCCGCGTCGCCTCGAGCTGCTGCCGTACGTCTCGTCCAAGCTCACACGCGTTCCAAGCGCGGAATCGAATGCGCTCGTGGATGCGACACGAACGGCGGCCCACGCGGGCCTGGATGTCCGCTACGGCCTCCCGCGCGGACTCACGCTCACGGCCACGATCAATCCCGACTTTGGCCAGGTAGAAGTCGATCCCGCCGTCGTGAACCTTTCCGCGTTCGAGACGTTCTTCTCCGAGCGCCGCCCATTCTTCCTGGAAGGGAGCGAGATCTTCCGATTTGGTGGCACCATCACGTACAACGACAACGACCCTCCACAGCCTTTCTACTCGAGACGCATTGGACGCGCACCGCGCGGCGCCGTCGATGCCGACAATGCCGTCTTCGTTGACGAGCCGTCGCAAACGAACATCCTCGGGGCAGTGAAAGTATCCGGCAAAACGCCCGGAGGCTGGTCGTTAGGCTTCCTCGGCGCGGCGACGGACCGCATGCGCGCCCGCTACATGACGGACGCGGGTATCGTTGGATCGTCTCCTGTCGAGCCGCGCGCGAATTATGGCGTCGCGCGTGTGAGCCGCGATTTGCGCAGCGGAAACACAGTGCTCGGGCTCGCGTTTGCCGGCGCACAACGCGACGTCAGTCCGCAGTTCGCGCCACTTCTCGCCAACTCTGCAGTGACGGCCGGACTGAGCGCCGAACACGCGTGGGATAATCGCCGGTGGACGCTGAGCAGCTACGTCTCACGCTCGAATGTCGACGGCGATCCTGCATTCATCACGGCGCTGCAGCGCTCCAACACGCACGCGTATCAACGACCCGATCGCCAGGATGTGAAGTTCGATTCGACGCGTAGCTCACTCGGCGGCCATTTCTACTCGCTGTCGGTGGCAAAAACCGGCGGAGAGCATTGGCTAGGTTCGCTCACGTACGAGGAAACGGGACCTGGCTTTGATGTGAACGAGCTCGGGTTCCAGCGCCGCTCCGACATTCGCGCGTTAGGCAGCGCAATACGCTACCGGCAGACATCCCCAGGTCGCTACTTCCGCAACTGGAACGTCGTTCTCCACAACACAGAGTCGTATAACTCCGACGGCGATAACATCGAACGCCGCGCTACGCTGCAGAGCGAAGCTCAATGGAACAACTTCTGGAGCACTGACCTGATCGTACGCCTGCAACCGTCGACCCTTGACGACCGGCTTACGCGAGGCGGACCAGTGGGTCGTCGCTCTGCGACGAACGGCTTCGATCTTAGCGTCCAGACAGATGACCGACGTCCCTTCGTTATCGACGCAGGGTACAGCTACGCACGAAGCACGACTGACGGTTGGACACACAATCTCTCGCTCGAGCTCAACATGCGCCCGTCCAGTGCGCTGCAACTCAGTGTCGAGCCGGAGTTCTCGCGCGAATACAACGACTTCCAGTTCGTAACATCTGTCCCAGACGCGCTCGCGCAGCGCACGTTCGGCCAGCGTTATGTGTTTGGCGACATCGAGCAGCACGAGCTGAGCATCAGCACCCGCGTCGCGTGGACGTTTTCACCCACGCTCTCGCTGCAGATGTATGCGCAGCCGTTCGTGTCGGCCGGCCGTTTCGATCGCTACAAGGAGTTCCGTACGCCGCGCACGTTCGAGTTCGATGTCTATGGTCGTGACCGAGGAACGATCGTGCGCGATCGTCAGACGCAGGAAGTCACCGTGGATCCCGATGGCGCTGGCCCGGCGCCCGCGTTTCAGTTTGAAGAGCGAGAGTTCACCGTTCGCGCATTGAGAGGGAACGCCGTGCTTCGTTGGGAGTATCGACCGGGGTCGACTTTGTACTTTGTGTGGCAGCAGAACCGCGAGGACGAAGTGGCTGTCGCCGATCTTGCCGCGGCGCGGCGTCCAGCCGACGCCTTCCGCGTCGCAGCGCATAACGTCTTTCTCATTAAGGCGTCGTACTGGCTTGGCCGGTGAGGTGCATGAATCATGTGTCGGCTGATGGCGCTGGGCCTCGTAGTCGCTTGCAGGATCACGAACGTGGGCGATCCACCGGATCCGCCAAGCTTTACGATCGCCATAGAACCGGACACAGTTCGCGCGCGCCTCAACGCCCAGCAGCGTGTGCAGCTCGATTTTCTTGTGCGAATATTCAACGACGGGCCGGGACGGCTGTTCGTTCCACTGTGCGGACACGAGATCCAGCGCGCGCAGCCTAACGCGGTATGGTTGGTCGTGTATGCTCCGCCCTGCCCGTCTGGTTTTGTGCCGCCCTTCGCCGTAGACGCCGGCGAGGCCTTCGGCTACGCCGTCCGAATCACGTCACCGGTCGACAGCGCGCCGTGGCGGCCGGGGTCGATAGCGGGTCGCTATCGCGCTGTCAGTTACATCTCTGCCGAGTATCGTGCGGGTGGCACCTGGGGGCGCGCTGTGCCGATGAATCTCCGCATCAGAGAATTCCCAGTCCGCGAACAAATCCCCTAACGCGCGGATCGATCCGATGAAGGAGCTCCCGCGTTCGCGGCTCGCACAGCGATTCTGGTCGGCGGCTCGGCAGGTCGTTCTGCTCGTCTGACCTCGCGCGCCACGACGTAGCCCGCAACACCGTCGTCGAGCTGAACACGATACCAGCGTCCTGTCGCGCCGACGATCTGCAGCGAAGTGTTTTTGGAGAGGCGCCGCACCGTGTCTCCATGCCCAGGCGCGATCAAGAGCGCCGTCCGCTGACCGCTCGTCACGCCTAACGCGCCGAGTTGGCTGGTGTCCGCAGCCAGCGCGGGCGGCTGCGCAGTGATGAGACGAACGAAGGGATAGGGATCCACCGGGCCTTCTCCGCGACGATAGATGCCGAAGTGTAAGTGCGGCCGCGTAGTGCGGGCGTTCCCGGTGTTGCCCACGAAGCCGAGCGTGTCTCCGATCCGCACGCGCTGCCCCTCGTGCACCGCGTGCCGGTCGAGGTGCGCGTAATACAGTGTCTGCGGACGGCGCTCGTCACGCAACCAGACGACGTTGCCTCCCAATTCGTTAGGTGAGATCGAGCGCACCACCCCGTCAGTAGCCGCGAGTGCAGGCGTTCCGCGCTGCGCGAAGATGTCGATTCCGTGATGCTCGCGGCGCCCGGCGTCGCGCTCGGCGCCAAAGAAACTCAGCACCGACCGATTGTTTGCGCCTTGCACCGGGAATGCGAGCGATGGTTCAGCACGAAGCACCAGGTCATAGCGCCCGCTGCGCAGCAACTCGGCCTGGATGCGCAGAACGAAGGCGCCCGTGCGCTGCGCCTCGTACTCGAGGCGGAGATCCGGCGTTGTCGCGCTGTCAAATCCTTTGACGGAATCGGCGCTCGCGCGATGAATGAAGCGGTTTG
>CBQVAZ010000262.1:0-5480 GCA_967720205.1 uncultured Gemmatimonadaceae bacterium
GGGGATCGGTTCGGTGAAGCGCGATCAGGGCGTTGTCTGGCCAAAACGATAGGCAAAGAGCGGAACAGACGATTACGCAGATCACACTGGTTCGGGAGTTGTGTAGCCGCGTCGACAACTGCACAACTGCTTCACCGCGGACGAATGCGGACAATGCCGGACGCACGCGGAAAACATCGAGCGGCTATTTGCGCTTGTTGAGTGCTGGTTTGCGGGCATTGCTAGAGTAGAATCGTTTGAACGCCGCTCTGGGCCCAAAATGCAAGAGAAGTCCAACCTCCATATCTGTTGCTCGCAGATAGTTGAGAAGTTGCTTGGAGTCAGCATCAGCCGCGGTCGCCGATGCTTTCAGCTCCGCAATGACCTTCCGTTCGATTACGAGATCAGCGCGAAATTGCCCAACACAGATCTCGTCGTACCATACATCAATCGGGAATTCGCTCTCTGCGGCGAGGTGCTGCTTGCTTAACTCGTGTAACAGTGCGCGCCGGTATACCGATTCGACAAAGCCATGACCCAACGTATCGAACACCCGATAGAAGTCACCGATTATCCGGTGCGTGAGTTGCTCTTCAATCACGACGTCTCCGCGTTAGTCCGGCAGTCGTCCGCGTTCGTCCGCGGTGATGCAGTTCCATGTTCTGAACCTGCACGGATGCTTTCGACCCCGCGTACCAAATAACCGCAACTTGTATCATTTCCACGCAATGACTTGGATCAGGACGGTCTCACCGAACGAAGACGAAGGGGTGCGCCGCGCCGTCGAAGACCAGCGCGCGATGTACCCTGCCGAATACGCCAACCCGGTGCATCCGACAGGCGACGGGACATCGGGCATCGTCGCCTCGCATAGCCTCATCCCCGACGCGCTGCGTCACGCGTTCTGCACGTTCGGCGCGCTGATGGACCCTGCCCTCCCTTTGAGCCGACGGCAGCACGAGATGATCACCACCGTCGTCTCCGTCACGAATCGCTGCCGGTATTGAATAGACTCGCACGCAGAGTTTCTGCGTCGGGTCACTCTGGATGAAGACTTGGTCGCCGCGCTGCAGGACGACTATCACACAGCGCCCATCGAGGAACGTGATCGCGTTATGCTCGACTACGTCGTGCAACTCTCAACCGACGCGACGCGGATTGGCCCGCAGCACCACGAGCGCCTGCGCCAAGTCGGCTTCGACGACCGCGGCATCCTGCAGATCACGCTCATCGCCAGCTGGTTCAATTACATCAATCGCGTCGCCGATGCACTCGGCGTAGGTCGAGATTAGTCTGCGCGCCTCGCCTGAGCTGCTGCGCTCGATTGGCCGCTGGAGTTTTGCGGCGCTCGTCCTCAACACAATTATCGGCACCGGCGTCTTCATCCTGCCCGGAACGGTCGCCGCTCGACTCGGGTGGATGAGCCTAACGGCGTGGTTCGTCGCCGCGCTCTTCACCGCGGTGATGATCCTCTGCTTCGCCGAAGTCGCCTCGCGCTTCAATGTCGCCGGCGGAGCATACGTCTTCACGCATGCCGCGTTCGGTCGCTACGTCGGACTGCAGGTCGGCTGGCTGGCGTACGTCTCACGCACCACGGCCGGCGCCGTGCAAGCCAACCTGTTCACGACGTACCTCGCCGAATTCGTCCCATGGGCGGGGACTCGATTGGGCGGGATCGTCGTCACCACGGTCTTCATCGGGTTTCTCGCTGGCGTCAACCTTCGCAGCGTGCTGTCCGGCGCGCAGCTGAGCAACGCGTTCGCGGCCGTGAAGCTGACGTCACTGATCGCGTTCGGCGCGTTAGGCCTCTTCTGGCTGCTGTCGGGGCACGCGGGCGCTGGACCGACCGCGACCGACACGAGCGCCGGGACGTGGCTGCAGATGTTGCTGCTGCTGATGTTCGCCTTCGGCGGATTCGAGTCCGCGCTCATGCCGCTCGCCGAAGCGAAAGACCCACAGCGCGACGCCCCTTTCGCGCTCCTCGTCGGCCTTGGCCTTGTCACGCTCGTGTATCTCGCGGCGCAGCTCACCGTGCTGGCCACGCTGTCCGATCCCGGCGCGACGACACGCCCACTCGCCGCCTCTGCTCGCGTTATGCTCGGTGCCGGCGGGGCCGCGGCGATCAGCATCGCGGCACTCATCTCCGTCTACGGCTGGCTCTCGAGCAACATGCTCGCCGTGCCGCGCCTAACGATGGCGATGGCGCAGCGCGGCGACCTCCCGGCGTTTTTCGGCAAGGTGCACCCGGTCTGGCGCACACCCTGGGTCTCCATCCTCATCTACGCCGGCGTCTCGTGGGTGCTGGCGAATCAGGCCAGCCTGCTGCAGAACTTGACGCTGTCGTCTGTCGTGCGGCTCTTTGTCTATGGGCTCGTCTGTGCCGCGCTCCCCGTGCTGCGAAGCAAGGAATCGCGTGCGGCGGATGCAGGCGAGGTGGTGGGTCCCGCTCGTTTCCGTGCCCCCGCGGGTGTCGCGCTCGCCGTGGCCAGCGTCGGTATCTCGATGCTCCTTGCCACGCGGATGACTTGGCGCGAAGCGCTCACGTTAGGTGTCACCGTGGCGCTGGCCTCGATGCACTGGCTCGCCGTCCGCAACCGCCCAGGACGATTCCGTAACTAGAAAATTGGACTTGAAGAGGAACTAGGGAGTTCACTGGGACAGACAAGTTACAGAAACTGCACAGGACTCTTGTTCATTGATGGAGTCCACTATTTAGCAGAGAGGGCTAAGGCTTACTGGTTGATCGATGTCACTGGGAGTTATCAGCCACACTACAAGCATATTCCCTTTCAGCTGTGGTCTCTGGAGCTCCTAGAGAACAAGGCAGCAGTCCTCAAGATGAAAGAAGACTTGGATTGCCCGGATATCATCACGCGGCACATCCCCTACACAGATTTTCCTCTGCAGAAGATCCAACTCTATTACATCGATAACGTTCTTCTTCTGCCTTCAGAGTATTAGTCACAGTCAAAAAAGAAAGGGGAGCCTAACGTGGCTCCCCTTTAGCGCATCTTCTTCTACGCAGCGTTATGAACGGCCTACTGCAAGAATCTTTGAAACTTGCCAGGTGCCCATCGTATCCCGAAGTAGCTCCAGTTCCCAGGCATGGTAACCGACCTTACCGGGCCTGTATTCATATGTGTACTTGACAGTTGTTTGTGCCTTGTTCCTCAGCACAGAGGGGTAAAGGATCTCAACAAGAATCTGTTTGCTCGCAATAGAGCATGATGGTAGGCGCTTGCGAGTTGTATCTATCGCAGTACAGGCGATAGCGCTTTTAGCGCTGCCGCGAGTGGCGTTTAGTGAGCGGGCGGTGGCATCGCCTTGTGCAGAGTTGGGCGGGATTCCCTGTAACTCCAGAAGTACGGGCCCTCCCGGCAGCGAATCTTTGATAAACAGGGCAGCGGCATGCATGACAGACGCCTTTACGTCTTGAGTCGGTAGTTCGAAGGAGAAAGCGCACGCGAATGTCGCAGCGGCCAGTAGTTTATGGAAGCTCATTGTTTAGCCCTCAGTTGTTGATGCACATGTCGGCCTGCAGAACTCAGCTAACGCAGTACCGGCAGCGCAATCGTAGAGGGGTATTTCGGCCCGTAGTGTACGGTGATCTTGGCTGTGCGACGGTCGGCGCTATCGGTTTCGCGCTTGCCCGTCTGCAAGTTGCGGCCGAAGTGCGGGTGAAACGCGGGCATCACGACGAGCCTGAGGCGATGCCCCTTTTTGAACAGATTCCCGGTCATCGGGTGGCCCACGACAACCTCTGTCGGTGTGTTAGGCACCATTGGTGGCGCACCGACGCGGGCGCTGAGGCGCTGCGCTTCCAGCCCGGGACTCATCAGGTTCCACGACGTACCATCGCGAGCCACATCGAAGACTCGCGCGAAAATGTCCGCGTCCGGCGCGTCCACGCTCACGAATAACTTCACATCGATTCTGCCGATGACGCGCATATCCTCTGCCAGCGGCTCAGTCTCGAACACGATCACATCGCCGCGTTCGGCGAGCGCGCGGTAGTCGTGGGCGCCGTACGCGGCGTTGTATTGGTCGACGACGACCTTGTCCGGATCCGACGTGATCGTCCAGCTTCCGTCAGCGCTCGGTGCGGCACCTAACGAACCGCGCGCTTGTCCAGCGCGGCCGAGCGCGAACCTTTGCGTTGATGCGCCCGGGAGCGGCCATGTGTTGCCGCTGCGCCAGACGTTCTCGCCCATGACGAACGTCCGCACGTGCGGGCCCTTATCGACGCCGTTCTTCATGCCGCGGACATACCGGTCCATGAAGCGCAGCACTTCCTCGTCGTAATCGAGCCCGCCCTTCCCTTCGAATGTGCGTTCGCCCGACTTCGCCTGCGGCGTGCGGTTGTTGATCGCGTTGACGCCGTGCACCCATGGCCCGAGCACGAGGAACGCGCGCGAGTCCGCCCCACCCCCGCCGCGGCGCGCTGCCACGAGACCCAAGTAGTTGGTGAGCGCACCCTCAGGACCGTAGTTCTCGTCGTGCCATCCCGAGATGTTGAGCACCGCGGCCGACGTCTTGTCGTACCGGTTCGTGAGGTCGGCCCAGTTCCACCATGGATCGTTAGGTCCATGCGCGAGCCATTCGAAGTACCACGGCGCGACCTCGCGCAGCTCCGGCACGTTGCTGATGGGCAGTCGCGCCAGGAGCGGCGCTTCGAGCGTCTTCCATGCGTCGCCCGCCTCTTTGTACGTGCGTGGACCGGGGAGGTTGCGCTTCTGCCTAACGTCCGGCGCGATGTTCATCCAGATCCACGCCGGCCAGGAGAGATCCGGCAGCCCGCCGGCGTACCAGAAGTTGGTCGGTCGTGAGAACGTCATCGCCGGCACCATCGCCTTGAGATGCGGCGGCGATTCCACGGCTGCGAGCCACTGCACGGCTCCTGGATACGAAAGTCCGAACGTTCCGACGTCACCCGTGGACCATGGCTGCGCCGCCGCCCATTCGATCGTGTCGTAGCCGTCGCGCCCTTCCTGCATGTACGGATTGAACGACCCCGCGGACTGGTAGCGGCCGCGCACATCCTGGACGACGACAGCATATCCGCGATCCACCGCATGAAGGAACGTCGTGTAATCCTCGATCGCGTCTGAGGCGCCATACGGCGTGCGGTAGACGAGCGTTGCGAACTTGCCCGTCGCGTTAGGCTTGAGCACGATCGCGCGCAACACGACGCCGTCCCGCATCGGAATGGCGACGTCCGTCTCCATGACCTGGGCGCGCGACGGTTGAGTCCACACAGCCAGCGCACACAGTTCTGCCGCGAGCGCAACGCGTCTCATGACTCCCCTGAAAGTAAGCCGGCGACAACGCGCAAATCGGCGATAAGTGCATGCAGCTCGCGCTCTCGGTCCTCGTTCGTTTGCTGCCGCAGAATCGATGACGGGTGCACAGTCGCGACAACGTACTCCGCGAGCTCGTTGCGCAACACCTTTCCTCGCTCCGTCGTCACGCGGAAGTCACGGCCGAGCAAAGCTTGCGCCGCG
>CBQVAZ010000263.1:0-5479 GCA_967720205.1 uncultured Gemmatimonadaceae bacterium
TATACCTTTCACGTCTATGTATAGGTCTGACACTAACACTTCCCCGAAGGGTTTAGAAGATCAACTAAAGCTCTCGGCTGTCAGCTAACAGCCCCAGCTGACAGCCGCTGACCGCAGCTGACAGCTAGAGACTGTAGGCTGACGTCTGACAGCTTTAGTTAGCCCCGACACGCCTGCCACGCATCGGAGCTGCGCTAGGCACTGTTAAGGACGCGGTCTCGGAAGCGCAGTCGGCGGCAACATGTTGTTCAAGCGCATGTAGTTCGCGACCTGGCTGTAGTGATCGGTCAGGTCGAGCGCGTGGCCAAGCAGCATGTTCGCGCGCGCCACGTTGCGCGTATTACCGCCGAACGTGAGCGTCACCTGGTCTGCCAGCTTGGAATCGTCGACTTGGTCCAAGGCCTTAACACAATAGGCGAACGACTCTTTGAGCTTTGCGACAAGCGTGTCCTTGGGCCATGTGGCTTTGACGGAGTCGGCCGTTGTGCTGTCCTTTGCCGACCGAGCCTGCTTCGTGGCGCCAAACTGGTTACAAAAGAAATAGTTGTCGTTCGCGAGGTGCTGCGCGATGAAGCCGAACGTTTGCTGTGCTGGCGTCGGCTTGAACGAGAACTTGGCCTCTGGAATCGAATCGAATGCCTGGGCGAGGTTTCGATGCTGAGCCGTGATCCGAGCTTTGAATGCCGCTGTGATCGGATTCGCCGGCGCGCCGGCCGGAGGCTGGGCGACCAAGGTTACCGGCAGAGCAAGGGCGAGAATTGCTCCATGCAAAATCTTCATACGTTCTCCCGTCTGGGTGGGGGCAAGGCGTGATACTGGGTCGCCGTCCGCAATTGCGCAACGGAATGCTGTGTCAAGCATTTGTTCGGGCGACGGTACCGATTAGGGCCGGACCTCGCTGGCCCGCACGGCTTTCGCAGCGGTCGCGGATGTCGCTGCGCTATCGGTCACGGTGATGATCCCCACGGTGATGTTGTCCGGGCCGCCGCGCTGGCGCGCCAACTCCACGAGACGCTCGCAGGCGCGCTGCGGCGATGAGCCGCGCATCGCGTCGAACAGTTCGTTGTCCTCCACGACATTATAGAGACCGTCGGAGCAAATGAGGAATGTGTCTCCCGGGCGGACCGCGAGTGGTTTCTCCCAAGTTGCAACTTCCACGTCGCCGCGTACGCCTAACGCGCGCACGATCACGTTTTTGTCGGGATGGTGCCGCGCCTCGTCGGCAGTGATCGTCCCTCGCTTCACCATATCCATGACAACTGTGTGGTCCTCGGTCATGAGCAAGATGTCATTGCCGCGCACGAAATACAGCCGGCTATCGCCGACGTGCGCGCAGTACGCGAGGCCGCCGCGCAGGAGCAGCGCCGTACATGTCGTTCCCATTCCGGTGCAGCGACCATCCTTGGCCGCGGCATCGACGATGATCCGATTCGCCCGCTCGATTGACCTCGCGAGCGCTGTTCCCGGATCCTGGGTTTCGTCCGCATAGCGCTCTACGACAGCTTCGACAGCGAGCCGGCTGGCGATCTCTCCCGCGTTGTGCCCGCCCATTCCGTCAGCGACAACGACGAGGATGCCGCGCTTTGCAAGCTCGTTAGGGTCCGTCGGGCGGATGACGCGAATGCTGTCTTCGTTCACTTCGCGCACGCATCCGACGTCCGAGAGTGTGCCGATATCCACGCGCATCTCCAGTGTTTCAGCGCCTACCGAACTTCCAGCGACTCCTGGTGGCCGCAGCGGTTGCGGCTCGAGCGTCGGCACGCCGGAAGAAAAGGCCGGGGTGTCCTTGCTCGAGCTGCTGAATAGGCGTCGTAGAAAGTTGTCAGCCATCGTGGGGCTAGTGTATGCCTAACGTCAGCGCGTCCAGAGCGCTACTGCCCAACACCTGACCCCGCGCTCGCCAATTGATCCTTTACGTCTAGCAACGACGCCGGGCGTCCCTCGAACAGCCTCGCTAGCAAGCCCGTCGCGTTGGCGACGGCGAACGAGAGGCCTGAGAAGTTTCGCTCGGGTGGCACGCCGGGAATCGGACGCGGGTAGCCAGACGCAGCGACGCGCATGGAAGCAGTGGCCGCGTCGAGCACAACCAACTCGTCGCGCGCGCAGCTGGAGTCGAGCAGGACGCCAATGGCGCCGTCGAGCGCTCCGGGATACATCGGTGCGCCGTCGTGCTCGGCCGCCGCGATCACGATCGCGCCGCGCGCCATGGCGTACTGTAACGCTCCCGTCAAGAGCTCTCGGCGCTCCTCGTTAGGTGTGCCCAGGCTGAGATTGATCAGCTGCACGCCATGATCGGCGGCCCAGCGCATGGCGCGAGCGAGCAACTCGCCAGTCGCCTTGAGCTCACGATCGAAGATGCGAACCGCCAGGAGCTCCGCGTCCGGTGCTTTCTCGCGGATTGCGCCTGCGACGGCGGTGCCATGGCCGAGCCGATCGCGGTAGTCTGACGGATCTTCGCCGTTTTCCAGCAACGAGACGCCGCCGACCACCCCACCGACGTGCGGATGCCCCGCGGCAATTCCGCTATCGACGACGGCGACGCGCACGCCGCGTCCCGTGCGACCGGCGAACGGGACGCTGCTCAGCGTTAGGCGCTGGCTCACTGCGCAGGTGCGAGTACGCCGGCCAGCGCCGTCCCCTGCTCGTACAGCGCCGCCGGCGGTCCTTCCTCGATGATGCGGCCGCCCTGCAGCACGACGATCCGGTCCGCGCGCCGCGCCAGCTCCGGGCGGTGCGTGATGATGATCGTCGTGCGATTGCGCATGATTGCGTCGTATCCGGCCAGCACGTGCGCTTCGGTCTGCGGATCCAGCGCGCTCGTCGCTTCGTCCAGCACGAGCACGGCGGGATCGGCGAGCAGTGCACGCGCAATGGCGACGCGTTGCCGTTCTCCGGCCGACAACGCGCGTCCGCGTTCACCGACGATCGTGTTGAGCCCCTCGGGAAGACGCTCGAGCAGATCGCTCAATCCAGCCGCATGCGCGGCGTTGAGCACATCGCTCGCCGTCGCGTTAGGCCGAGCGTAGCGGATGTTTTCAGAGATCGATGCGTGGAAGACGAACGGCTCCTGATCCACGACGGCGATCCAACGCCGGAGCTCAGCGAGCCGGATGTGCCTGATGTCGTTGCGATCCAGCAGAATGCGCCCGCGCTGCGGATCGAGGTGCCGAATCAGCAGGTCCGCGATCGTCGATTTCCCCTCACCGCTGCGTCCGACGACGGCGACGCGCTCGCCAGCGCCGACCGTTAGGCTCACGCCGTCGAGCACGGCGTCTCCGCGATCGTGCGTGAACCCCACGTCTTCGAACGTCACGTCGCCACGCACGCTCGGCAGTCCGATGGCGTCGGGCTCCTCGTCCACTTCCACGGGCGTATCGAGGATTTCGTGCACGCGCTTGAGCGACACGCGCGCCGTCGCGATGCTCGTGTACAGCGCCATGAGCGCCTGGATCGGGGAGACGAGGCGCATCTGGTAGGCGACGAACGCCACGAGCGTTCCCATCGTGATGGCGCCGCTGATCACGCGCCAGCCTCCGACGAGAAAGACGATCGCGCTGCCGAAGCCGAGCACGAGCCCTGGGATGCCGCCGGACAGATACGTTAGGCGCCGCATCGACATCAGCGCGCTGACAAATGAGTCATTGCGCGATCGTAGCCGCTCGACCTCGCGTTCCTGCGCGTTGGCGGCAACGATCAACTTCATCCCTTGCAGCGTCTCGACCAGGAACGAACCGACGTTGGCGCTCGTGTCACGGACGGCGGCCACCGAGCGCTCGAGCTGCGCGCGATACCGGATGAGCGCCCAGATCGCCGGTGGCAATAGCGCCAGGCTCACGAAGAAGAGCAGCGGATCGAGCATGATTAGTATCACGACCGATCCGACGAAGAAGATCACGTTGCCTAACCAGGCCAGGGCCACTTCCGCTGCCACACGCTGAATCTCGCCAACGTCGCTATTGATGCGCGACGCGATCTGTCCTAAATGCATGCGCGCGTAGAACCGCGGCGACAAGCGTTGCAAATGCCTGTACACCCCAAGCCGCATGTCGAAGAGCATGTCGGCCGACACGCGCGTGTAGAGAAGGCCGCTCACGACGTTGAGCCCGAAGCTCACGAGCGTGATCGCGACGAAGAGTCCGACGATGCGCAGCAGTGCTGCGAAGTCGCGGCCCAGCAGTGCCTTGTCGACAAGCGCGCGCGACAGATACGGCAGCAGGAGCGCCAGCAACGTTCCGGCGAGCGACAGTCCAAGCACGAGCGCCAGGCGGCGCCAGTGCGGCGCCGCGTACCCTAACGCACGTCGGAGATCAGGATCCACGGCCGGCAGTGGCCTAACGGCCCGGCGCCGCCGGTATCACGTATAGGTCCGTCATGTCGGCGCCCAGATCGATCGTGCGCACAAGTCGCTGACTGGCCACGTCGATCAGATCGACGGTCATCCCCGCCGTGTGGATGTAGAGCAGCGATCCGTTGGAGCTGACGTCGAGCCCCATGCGTGGCCGGCCCCTGAACGGCGTCTTGCTGAGAACGCGCCTGTTTTCAAGATCGTACGTCCAGATCTCATAGTTGCCGACTTGCTGCTTGAGGCCGTAGGCGCGCCTGCGTCCCGGCGCGAGCGCGAACCCAACGGATTCGTTAGGTCCGAGCGTGTAGAAATCGACGTTGCGCTTGATGAGGTCCACACGCGCCACACCCATGAGCATGCGGTTCTGCACCGGATCCGAGACGCGGAACATGCCCGTAAAGAAGCCCGGCTCTTCATAGACGGTTTCGGGGAAGCCGAAATTGAAGCGGCCCATTCCCTCTTCCAGCGCGCGGCCGATTTCCCAGCGATCGACTTGCTTGAGGTTCTTCGTTTCGAAGATCAACACCTCGTCCGCGAAGAAGTACAGCAGATCTCCGCTGGGCGAAAACAGCATCTGCGCGCCTTCGCGTTCTTCACCCTTGGGCCACGGAATGGTGTCCGTCACCACGTGTTTCTCGAGGTCGTAGCGCACGAGCGTCGGCTTGCCGATCTCCCAGCGATCGGTCTGCTTCGTCGCCGTCTTGATGAGAAACACAGCGAATTTCTCGTTAGGCTCCACATTGAGCCCGCGGATGCGCACCTTCATCTTGCCGTTCGAGAGCGTGAACTTGTCGAGCGATTTCTTGGTCGCGATGTCGATGACTTCCACATTCTCGAACTGCGGGTCCATGACGTAGAAGTGCTTCCGATTCGGCGACAGCAACATCGCTATCGGAATGCCGATCGTTGTGTGGATCGTGTCAGTGACCGTGAACGTCTTCTCGTCGTACACCAGGATCGTCTTGGCGTACGTGCCAACGTACAGTTTGCCGTCGCCCCCGCTGGGCGCCTGCGCCGAGAGCGGAGCAGCCGTCGCTACCAACAGCAGCAGTGAGTTGACTATCCGATGGCTCATGGGAAGATCAGATCGATCTTGCGCCAATCCTTCTGCGCCGCCGCACACTTCCCCGTCCA
>CBQVAZ010000264.1:0-5477 GCA_967720205.1 uncultured Gemmatimonadaceae bacterium
GACGTGATCTTCCAGGTCTCGGATGACGGCGGCCGCTCCATGCGTGCGTTAGGCCAGCGCGCCATGCACGTCGACAACCACATCATCTGGGTCGATCCCAGGAACACGCGGCACATGCTCGTGGGCAACGACGGCGGGCTGTATCGATCGTTCGACGGTGGCGCTACGTGGGTCTTCTTCGAGAACCTGCCGCTGGCCCAGTACTACGATGTCGACGTCGACAACGCGACGCCGTTCTACAACGTGTACGGCGGCTTGCAGGACAACAATTCGTTAGGCGTCCCGTCGCGTACGCGCTCAGACCACGGGATCCTGAATTCGGACGTCTTCGTGACGCAAGGCGGCGACGGCTTCGTTTCCCGCATCGATCCGCAGGATCCCAACATCGTCTACGCCGAGCTGCAGCATGGTGTCATCGTGCGCTTCGACAAGCGCACGGGAGAGCGCATCGGCATTCAGCCGCAAGAAGAAAAAGGCGGCACGCCGCTACGCTGGAACTGGGATGCCCCGTTCATCATCTCACCGCACTCCAACACGCGACTGTACATGGCAGCGCAGTTCGTGTATCGCAGCGACGATCGCGGCAGCAGCTGGCGCAAGATCTCGCCGGACCTAACGCGGCAGATCGATCGCAACTCTCTCGCCGTCATGGGCAAGATCTGGGGCCCGGACGCAGTCGCAAAGAACACTTCGACCGCGATCTACTCCAACATCTCGGCGCTGTGGGAATCGCCGAAGAAGGAAGGGATCCTCTGGGTGGGCACCGATGACGGCTTAATGCAAGTCAGCGAGGATGGCGGCCAGAATTGGCGCAAGACGACGCCCCCGCCTGGCGTGCCCGAGAATGCGTACGTCACGCGCATCCGCCCGAGCCAGCACGACGCGAACACGGCGTACGCGACGTTCAGCAACCATCAGAACGGCGACTTCAGGCCGTACGCCTTCAAGACTACGGACCTCGGCCGAACATGGACGAGCATCTCCGGCGATCTGCCGGCGCGCGGCGGGACGTTTGCGATCGCCGAGGATCACGTGGAGCCGAACCTGCTGTTCGTTGGAACCGAGTTCGCGGCGTATGTGAGCAAGAACGGAGGGCAGAACTGGGCGAAGATCGCGGGTGTGCCGACGATCAAAGTCGCAGACATCGCGATCCAGAAGCGGGAGAACGACCTCGTGTTAGGCACGTTCGGGCGTGGTATCTATATCGTGGACGACTACTCGGCGCTCCGCCTAACGAACACTCAGATTATCGCCGGCGCGGCGACGCTCTTCCCGACGCGCGACGCCGTGCTCTATGTACCGACCGCGCAGTACGGCGGGCGCGGGAAGGCGTTCCAGGGCGAGATGCTCTACGGCGGCGACAATCCGCCGTATGGCGCCGTGCTGACGTATTATCTCAAGGACGCGCTGCAGACGCTCAAGCAGAAACGCGTCGACGCCGAGAAGGCCGCCGAGAAGGCGGGGCGTCCCATTCGGTATCCGACGCCGGAAGAGCTACGCGCCGAAGCGGCTGAAGAGGCACCCGCGATCCTCCTCACGATTGCCGATTCCGCCGGGAAGGCGATCCGTGGGCTCAGCGGCCCAACTGGTAAAGGCATTCAGCGCGTTGCTTGGGATCTCCGCGTTCCTGCCCACGTGCTTCCCGCGACGCGTCCCGCGTCTCCCGAAGACGAGATCTTCGACACGGGGCCTGCGGGTCCATACGTAATTCCCGGGAAGTACAGTGCGACGATCTCGCAGCGCGTTGGCGGTGCGGTGAAGCAGCTCGGGAGTCCGGTGAACTTCAACGTCGTGTTGGACTCACAAGGGACGCTGACACTGGCTGATCATTCCGTGCGCTGGCAATTCCAGGAAAAGTTGCAAGACTTGCGGCGACGTCTCTCGGGCGCGCTGGAGTTGGCGAATACGACAAACACGAAGCTGGACGCGATGAAGCGCGCGCTGGATGCGACTCCGGCCGCGCCGCGCACTGTGCACGATCAGACTCGCGAGGTACAGATGAAATTGGCCGATATCCTGGAAGGGCTGCGCGGCGATCAGGCCCTCGGCTCACGCAGTGTTCCGACGCCGGCGTCTATCAGCGAGCGGGCCAACGGCATCAGCGGCGAGCAGGGTCGCACGTTAGGCAGGCCGACTGGCACGCATCAGGAGCAGTACGCGATCGCATCGGAGCTCTTCGCGGCGGAGTTGATGAAGCTGCAGCAGCTCGTGACGCGCGACATTCCGGCCTTGGAGCGAGAGTTGGAGCGGGCCGGTGCGCCGTGGACGCCGGGTCGAGTCGTCGGCCAGTAAGATCAAAGGCTTTACCACAGAGGACACAGAGGCCGCCTACCGCCGCCCCGCCCGGAGTAACTGAGGACCGCCCGACCCCGCGCTAGCGTTCGAGTGTTCGTGCGCTGGGGCCTCGGCAAGCCCGAACAGCCGAGCGCGTAACACTTTTGGCCGTTAGACCGTCCCACTATGGACGGCTCGGCTTTATCGTATACACAACCTGCACCCAGCAGCATGTTGAGCGACAAACAAATCGCTGCCCTCGCCAAAAAGAACGCGGCGAAAGCGCAGCAAATCAGCAAAAAGCGACAGCAGAAGTTCGACGCCACTCTCGATGCGACGCGCCCGCCCAACGAAGACGAAACGGGTGAAACGCAGCGTCTATTCGATGAGATGAAGAAGCGCGAATTCTAAGTCCGCGCTTTCAGCGTCCGTAGCGCACCTCGACCAGCCCGGTCGAACCCTTCCGCTTCGTCACGATGAAGAAGCGGTTGAAGACGGTATCGGGAATGATGCCTGGCGCCGGGGTGATGCCTAACGCCGCAATCACGGCCGGCACCGTCGAGTTATGGCCGACGTACACGACTGTGCGCCCGCCGAAGTTGGAGATGCGCCGCGCCACGTCGGCCGCGTGAGCCGACTCCTGTCCGGCGCCAGGGAACGGCACTTCCGTCATCGCCACTCCCGTACGCGCCGCAAGCGACTCGGCTGTCTGCCTGGTGCGTTTGAACTGCGTGTGGAAGATCGCGCTGACATGTGCACGCTCAAGGGCTCGCGCCAAGTCGCCGGCGCGCTGCCTTCCTTCCGGTAATAGATCGGGATCGGCGCCGGGCGGGCGTTCGGCGTGCCTAACAAGAACGATCGTCGTCGTTGGATAACAAGCAGGGGCTGAAAAGATCAAAAGCCCAGCAAGCGCGCGCTTCCAAGTATTCATGAGTCTCCGTAGCGAAGCTGTGAGCTGCAGCGGCCAGTGTAAGAGCGGCGCGCGAGTGGTGACTAACCGCGCCCTCTTGGGCCGGTAACTTTTCCGCTTCGCAATGCTTGTTGAATCGCACGCTCGGCCAGCGGAGCCATTTTGCGATAGCCGGCCTCGTTAGGATGGACACCATCGTACGCAAGGTCGGCTTTCATCCCGTGACGCTCATCCTGCATCGCCGAGTGGTAGTCGAGATAGATCGCGCCGCGTCGCGCCGCGAATTCTTTCATCCACGCGTTGAGCGCCATGATCTTGGGAGCGGGTTCGAGCCCAGGCTTCCATGAATAGTCGTAGACGGGAAGCACCGATGACAAAACAACTCGAATCCCATTCGCTTGGGCCACCTCCGTCATTGAAGCGAGGTTGTCCTCGATCATCTCGATTGTCGACGGCCCGGTGTTGCCGGCGATGTCATTCGTGCCGGCGAGAATGACAACGACCTTCGGCTTGAGCGCGATGACGTCCTGGCGGAATCGGACGAGCATCTGTGGCGTCGTCTGTCCGCTGATGCCGCGTCCGACGTAGGGTTTACCAGGGAACAGCGTCGGAAAGAGTTTCGCCCATCCTTCGGTGATCGAGTTGCCCATGAAGACAACGCGATCGTTCGATGGCGTGAGTTGGGCGTTCTCTTGCTGGTAGCGTTTGAGGTAAGCCCAATCGTTCTTGACGTCCTGTTGCGTCTGGCCACTCGCCAAGCCGAGTGGAAGAAAAAGCCAAGCGAGGGCGAGCCTCGACCCCATTTCAGAACTCCTCCGCGAAGCTGTGCGCTGTCAGCTACGAGTAGAAGAGCTGTTCAGCGAGTAGTTAACTGCGTGAAAGAACGCACTTAATTGCTAGCACTGGAAGCTTTTTGACTGGCAGCTGTCAGCACACAGCTTCCTCGCGGAGTCCAATTCACACGCCGTTGGCGAGATAACTCTTGGTGGCCGCAACGACGCGTTCGATTTCGACGACCGGGTTGTAGACATGCGGCGCGAATCTGATCCCTGGTCGATCTTCGCCAGCTCGCGCCGAGCACGAGATCTTATCGCGATCATACAACGCACTCGCCAGACGTCGCGTGTCGAGGTTCGCCGGCTTGAACGTCACCACGCCCGCTGAGCGTGACGGATCGCGCGACGTCCACACGATGACGCCGGGAAGCTTGGCTAGCTCTGTCATGAGCAACTGCGCCAGCTCGCGGGCGCGCTGCTCCACTTGCTTGCGACCAATCGTGCTCTGGAATCGCACAGCGTCGCCGACTGCCGCGAGCGCAGGCTCGTCGCGCTGACCCATCGCCTCGAGCGTGCGCGACGCCCCCACGCGGCCGGCGTATAGACTCGCAACGCTCGGCGTTAGGCGGTCCTGTACGTCACGGCGGATGTACAGCAAGCCGGTTTCTTTGGGACCGCACGGCCACTTGTGCAACGAGCCACTGTAAAAGTCCGGCTGCATCTCAGCCATGCTCACCGCGAGCACACCGAAGGATTGCGCACCGTCCACCAGCGAGAGGATCCCGCGCTCGCGCGCCAATGCACACAGCTCTTTCGCCGGTAGCATGTCGCCCACGCTGTTTGTCACGTGCGTGAACGCGAGCAGCTTCGTGCGCGGCGTCAGTGCTTTGCGGAACGCATCTATATAGTAGTCGCCGCCCGGATGCGGGCTGACGTTGGCTACCACGTTGACGTGGAAGCCGTAGCGCTTCGCCTTCTCGCGCCAGGCGACCAGGTTGCTCGGATGATTGTCGGAGTAGAGGACGATCTCGTCGTTAGGGCCCAGCGTCACGCCGCTGGAAACCAGGTTGTTGGCTTCGCTGGTGTTGCGGGTGATCACGATCTCCTCGGGCGTCGCCTCGAGAAACTCAGCGAGCAGTTTGCGGCTCTCTTCGCGCGCGTCCGACAGTTTCGCTTTGATCGCCGCCGACGGATCGGCGTCCATCATCCTGCTCCAGCGCTCCTGGGATTCGAAAACCGGGCGCGGAGCTGGACATAGATTGGCGGCGTTGATGTGGATGCGATCCTCAGGCATCAGGAACTGCTGCCTAACGTCGTCCCAGTAGCCTTCCGTCGGCGACGGACCTGCCGGCCCAAGCGCGGGCCGTGGGGCCGGTCGCTCGAGCGCAGTCGCTAAACGCGGTATGAGTGTACTGGAGCTGCCGATCGCCAGCAGCCGAGCGAAGTCGCGACGACTCAAGCCCATGACGCACCCTGGAGTGAGCGGATACGTCGAATTACCGGCGCAGATGACGCCG
>CBQVAZ010000265.1:0-5473 GCA_967720205.1 uncultured Gemmatimonadaceae bacterium
GCGCGAAGCACAACCATCCAGCCGCTGATCCACACGAGCACGAGGATGCCGTGTAGACCGCGCGCTTGCAGTACCGATGGCACCCATCGCATGGGGCCAAGCTCCATCGACGTCGTAATCGCCATCATCACAAGCATCATGATGAAGAAAGGGTTCGTGAGCGTGTAGCGAAACATCTCGCCGACTGGAATGCCGACTTCAGCATTTTCAGTCTTGGGGAACTGCTGCGTGAGAACGAGCGCGCCGTATACGAGGATCGGTATATAGATCACCGCGAGTTGATACGGCCAGCGCGCGAACGTCCCACCATACGTCGCGAGCAGGTAGCCGACGATCCCGCCTAACACGATCCCGATTGGAAAGAAGGCGTGGAACCAGTTGAGTCGCGTCGTTTTCTGATCGGGGTACAGGGCTGCGACCAGTGGATTCCCGGTCACTTCGATCATGCCGTTGCCGGCGGCAAGCGTCGCCGCGCCGATCATGAGGAGCCAGAACGCGGACGGATCACCCGCACGTGCAGCGGCCGAGATCATAAGCGTGATGCCGATCAGGTGCCCGGCGAACGCCATACGCGCGCCATTCTTGAGTCCGAAGCCCTCGAGCAGCGGTCCCATAACGAGTAGCGAGATCGCCATCCCCCACAACGCCGCGCCTCCGATGAGTCCGACCTGGTAGTTCGTTAGGATGAACTCCTGCTTCAGCTGCACCAGGATGTTGCTGACGAGAGCGAACGATGCCCCCGTCGGGATGAGGGCGAAGCAGATGCCGAAGAAAAGCCGGCTCCTGTGGACTTCCGTGGACTGGGTGCGCGCAGTCGTCATAGAGCTCTCGGACGTGCAGGTGCGCAACAAGGTGAGAGACGCGGCCCCCTACGTCTAGCTCTCGCTTCGGCTGCGGACGCGGCCCCCGAACGATCGCGACGCAGTGACGGCACTGCAGCGCGAAGGGTTCATAAGTAAGGGGCCGCGCCTCGAGTGCGGGTCGCTACCACAACGCCTCACGAGCGAGTCACGACTATGCGGAACCGCACCGGCCTTGCTGTCCTGCCGATCGCCATCACGGTGATCTCAATGCTCCACGCGCCATCGAGTCGATTCGCGAATCCACTCGACGTCCACGTCCGCGGCGAAGTACTTCGGCTTCAGGCACACTTCGACTCCGTCGACGCCGAGATGCGGGCGCGCGGCACATCGCGCCTAACGCGTGAGCAGCGCGCTTCGAGGTCACAGCTCATCGAGTGGCTCCGCGACTATCGCAGCGCCGCGACATTCCCGCTGAACGACGGAGGCTCGTCAGGCCCTGTGCCGATCTTCCGAGACTCGCGCGGCGTTCTTTGTGCAATGGCCTATCTGATCCATCGGTCGGGTCGCGCAGACCTTGTCGACGACATCTCCGCTAATCGCAACACCGCGTATGTGGCCCAGCTTGCGGACGATGCGCGGCTCATTGCCTGGCTCGACAGTACCGGCCTGACAGCGGCTGAAGCCGCGCGCATCCAACCGGCCTACAACCCACCGCCGTCTCCGTCTGAGCGTGAGTCGGGAGTGAGCGGAAACTATGCGCTCGCATCGCTTGCACTGAGCGGAGGAGCGATGGCGACCCTGGGAGTGAACATGATCTCGCCGAACCGGACGAGCGGCGTCCTCGGAATGATCGCTGGGACCTTCGCGCTCTCGAACGGCCTAGCGCGCTTGGATGAGTCCCATCCCACTCGGCAGCTCGCCGCGATGAACACCGCGATCGGCGCGGTGTCGATTGCAGTGGCTCTTCGTGGTATCCTGGCTGCTCCACGGTCCTCGCATCGGTCAGCCGCGCGAAGCCAAGTCAGATTCGCTGATGTGAGGGTCGCACCAACGACGATTGCGTCGTTAGGTAGACCGCAGCTGGGGGTCGCACTGAGCGCGAGCTTCTGAGGCGTATCGCTGGCGCGGGATCGCAGGGGTCCGGTCTTGTCTAAAAGCAGCGAATCGGACCCCGGCGCCGTAACGTGACGGCCGAGGGACGCTCTATAGTTGCTTCCCTCCCGGCTCGGGCCCACTATAGAGATGGTCGGCCAAGGCAACCACCGATTGTTCGGAGGACCCTGAGTGAAATCAGTTCTCGCCGCGGTGACAGTAGGGCTTGTCGCGGTCGCCACAGGGAGTGGGGTCCATCTCGCCGCAGGGAAATCAGCGTCGGCCGCCGAAGAGCAAACTGCTCCACCGCGGACGCACGCGGACACCCACTCCCCAGCCTCTCCGACTCACGCGGACGCTCTTAAACAAGAAAACTCAGCGTTAGTCCGCGGTGTGTCCGCGTTAGTCCGCGATGAGGCTTTTGGGAGGGGAAGGGCAGCGATATCGCCGGAAGCGCTCACGGCAGTCGTCCGAAAGACATGCGCCGAGTCCTGTCACAACAACGAGCGCAAACGCGGCGACCTGTCGCTCGAGAAGTTTGAAGTCGGGAACGCCGCGCGATCAGCCGAAACCGCCGAAAAGATGATCGTGAAGCTCCGGGCCGGAATGATGCCGCCGCCCGGACGTCCGCGACCCGCCGGTGACACGCTCACGCAGCTCGCGGAAACGATGGAGCGGCTCATCGATGCAGCGGCAGTGCTAAAACCCGAGCCCGGCGCGCGCACGTTCCAGCGACTGAATCGCGCTGAGTACGAGCGGTCGATCCACGATCTGCTCTCGCTCGACATCAACGCAGGCAACTGGCTGCCGCTCGACACCAAGTCGGCGAACTTCGACAACATCGCAGACGTGCAAACGCCGTCCGCTACGACGCTCGACGCCTACCTCGACGCGTCAAGTGAAATCAGTCGTCTCGCAGTCGGCGACCCTAACGCGAGCCCGACGTCTGCGACGTACAAGCTCCCGCGTCTCGCATCGCAGTGGGATCGCGTCGAAGGCGCGCCGTTCGGCACTCGCGGCGGCGTTTCGGTCATTCACAACTTCCCGGCTGATGGGGAGTACGTCTTCGAAGTCACGCTGCACTCGATCCCGACCGGGCAGCTCTTCGGCTCTGACGCGCCGTTCGACGAGAAAATCGAAGTCTCCATCAATGGCGAACGGGTCGCCCTGATCGACGTCGACCGCTGGATGTCGCAAGCGGACCCCGACGGCATGGATCTCAAGACGAAACCGATCACTGTTCGGGCCGGTCCGCAGCGTGTCACCGCGGCGTTCCTGCAAACATTCGACGGGCCCGTCAACGACAACATCGCACCTATCGCGCACAGCATCGCCGACACGCAGATTGGCTCGGAGCAGGGGATCACGAACGTCGCGCACTTGCGCGAGATGGCGATCAAAGGGCCGTATCACCCCACAGGCGTCTCGGAGACGCCGAGCCGCAAGCGCATCTTCAGCTGCCGCCCGACGTCGCCTAACGAAGCTCGCCCGTGTGCCGAGAAGATCGTCAGCTCGTTAGGCTCGGTGGCCTATCGCCGCCCGTTAGGCGCCGGCGACCTCAAGGCGCTCATGACGTTCTACGATCAGGGGGCCAAGGAAGGCGGCTTCGAGATCGGCATCCGCACGAGCCTCGAGGCAATCCTGGCGAGTCCGCATTTCATCTTCAGGATGGAGGAGCTGCCGCCCAACGCGAAGCCCGGTGAGCGCTACGCGATCGGCGACATGGATATGGCGTCGCGGCTCTCGTTCTTCATCTGGGGAACGCCGCCTGACGAGAAGCTCGTCGCCGCGGCGCGCGCTGGTACACTGAGCACGTCGGCCGGACTCAAGACGCAGACGCTTCGCTTGCTCGCCGATCCGCGATCGGAGGCGCTGGCGTCGCGTTTCGCCGTGCAGTGGCTGCGCCTTCCCGACATCGAAAAGGTGCACCCAGACGCGCTGCAGTATCCAAACTTCCGTGACCAGCTCGCCAGAGCGATGCAGCGCGAGACGGAGCTGTTCTTCTACAGCATCGTGCGCGAGAACCGCAGCGTGTTGGATCTCTTCCGCGCGAATTACACATTTGTGAACGAAGCGCTCGCGACGCATTACGGGATCCCCGGCGTCACGGGCGACGAATTCCGGCGCGTGAATTATCCTGATGATCGCCGAGCCGGCTTGTTAGGCCATGCGAGTGTACTCACGCTGACGTCACACGCGAATCGCACGTCACCGGTGTTGCGCGGCAAGTGGGTCATGGAAGTGCTGATCGGCGTCCCGCCGCCGCCGCCGCCGCCGGGCATTCCGGATCTCGAGGAGACGAAAGACGCGACCGAGGGGAGGCTCCTAACGACACGGGAGCGGATGGAAATGCATCGCTCGGCCGCGACCTGTCGTTCCTGCCACCAGTACATGGATCCAATCGGCCTGGCACTCGACAACTTCGACGTCACCGGGCAGTGGCGCATTCGTGAGAACGGAGTGCCGGTCGACACGAAAGGGGATTTCTACGACGGCACGCCGATCTCCACACCGGTGGATCTACAGACAGTGCTACTCAAGCGGCCGATTCCATTGATCCGCACGTTCACGCAGAACCTCATGGCCTACGCGTTAGGCCGTCGCGTCGAGTATTACGACTCGCCGTCGATTCGACGCATCGCGAAGGACGCCGAGTCAGACGACTATCGCTTTTCGAATTTTGTGTTAGGCATCGTGAAGAGTGACGCGTTCCGCATGCGACGCGTTCCCGTCGCGACGGCCGACGATGGCAAGCCGATCGGATCGCGCTGACCTCAGACCTCAGACCTCAGACCTGTCCGTATGCACCTACTTAATGGCAAACCGCTCCCCCGCCGCACCTTCGTGCGAGGCATGGGCGCAACTGTCGCCCTCCCGTTCCTCGACGCGATGGCGCCGATCGGCCGCGCGGCGCGATATGCCCCGGCTGACCGCACTCGGCTCGTCGCGATTGAGATGGTGCACGGCGCGGCCGGTTGCAACGAATGGGGCGCCAAGCAGTTCATGTGGTCGCCTGCTGCGGTCGGCAAGACCTTCGACCTGGCTCCGACGGCGCTCACGTCGCTGGAGCCGTATCGCGACTACCTAACGATCATCAGCAACACCGACTGTCGTGAGGCGGAACCAACGACGCCGAAAGAGATCGGCGGCGATCACTTCCGCTCCAGCGCCGTCTATCTCACGCAATCACACCCCAAGCAGACCGAGGGGTCCGACGTTCGTGTCGGCACGTCGCTGGATCAGATGTATGCGCAGCGCTTCGGCCAGGAGACGCCGATCCCGTCGATGCAGCTATGCATCGAGAACGTCGATCAAGCGGGTGGCTGCGCCTACGGGTACGCCTGCGTCTACACCGATTCGATCAGCTGGGCATCGCCAACCGAGCCGCTGCCAGTCATTCGTGATCCGCGCGTGGCTTTCGAAAAGCTGTTCGGCGTCGGCGGCAGCCTCGAGGAGCGCACGCTGCGGCGTCGCACACGACGCAGCATCCTCGACTGGGTCGCGACCGAGCTCACGTCCATCAAGCGCTCGTTAGGCCCCGAGGATCGTCATCGGCTCGACAGCTATCTGGAAGACAT
>CBQVAZ010000266.1:0-5468 GCA_967720205.1 uncultured Gemmatimonadaceae bacterium
AGGCGCGCCTGTGCGCGCTCGCCAGGCTCACCGGCACGGTCGACGATCGCGCGGTGCGTCTGGCCGACGAGCGTCTCGTAGCGCTCAGCGGTGATCAAACGCTGCAGTTCCGTCACGCGCTCCTGCCGCTCGCGTTTGACGTCCTCCGGCACATCATCGGCGAGGTCGTAGGCGCGCGTTCCTTCCTGCCGTGAGAAGGTGAACACGCCCACGCGTTCCAGGCGCACCTCTTCGAGGAAGTCGCACAGCTGCCCAAAGTCAGATTCTGTTTCGCCAGGGAAGCCGACGATCACCGTCGTGCGAATCGCGACTCCGGGAATCGCGTCGCGGATCTCCCGGATCTTCTCACGCTGACGCGCCTGGCGCTCCGGCCGGCGCATGCGCGCGAGCACTGCATCCGACGCGTGCTGCATGGGAATATCGAGATAGCGCACGATGCGCGGCTCACGCGCGACCGTCTCCAGCAGCCGAGGCGTTAGGCCCGCCGAATAGATGTAGAGAAGACGATACCAGGGCACGTCAGTCTCGCGCAGGAGCGCGAAGAGCAGCTCCGCGAGCCCGTTGCCGTCACGAACGTCGCGGCCGTAGTGCGCCAGATCCTGCGCCACGAGGTTGATCTCGCGCACCCCTTGCAGCTCGAGCAGCTGCGCTTCGCGTACGACGTCGCCTAACGCGAACGAGCGGTGCCTGCCACGCATCAACGGGATGGCGCAGAATGCGCAGCCGTGATCGCACCCTTCGCTGACCTTGAGGTAGCGAACGTGCGGCAGGTCGCCCTCGTACACGCGCTCGCCTGGGTGCGGCGCGCTGCGCTCCGGAGTGAGTAATCCTCGCGCGGCCAGCTCGGGAACGAGACGGTCCACCTGGGAAGCGCCGAGGAAGAGATCGACCTCAGGAAGCGCGTCACGAAGCTCTTGCTCGTAGCGCTGTACCATGCAGCCGACGGCAGCGAGGACGCGCAAGCTCCCGTCGCCACGGTAGCGGGCCGCCTCGACGAGTGTTTCGATCGACTCGCGTTTGGCGGCGTCAATAAAGCCGCACGTATTAACGACGATCACTTCTGCCTCGTCTGGCGACGCGGCCTGCTCACCGCCGTGCGCGAGCAACTCGGCGCGATAGCGCTCGCTATCGACTGTATTCTTGTCGCAGCCTAACGTGACGACGGAGAAGCGCAAACTAGGTCAGAGGTCAGAGGTCAGTAACCGCGCGTTCTGTCGACCGTCCAGCGGGGCAACTTGCCCAGCTCCAGCTCTTGCAAGCACTCGAGGAAGCCGTCGCCGGCTCCCGCTGTCGTCGTTAGGCCGGCGATGTGCGGCGACGCGATGACTCGCTCGTGATTCCAGAGTGGCGAGTCCTCCGGCAGCGGCTCGACCTCGAAAACATCCAGGGCGGCGCCGTGCAACCGCTTTCCGTCCAGCGCCTCGATCAGCACGACTTCGTCAACAACGGGCCCGCGTCCGACGTTGATGAGCACTGCTCCGCGACATGCATCCAAGACCGCGCTATCGACCAGGTGGAACGTGTCTTCCGTCAGCGGCAGCGCGCAGATCAACCACTTTGCCCGCGCCGCCACGCTCGCGAGATCGTCGATGCGATGCGTAGCGTCGAAGGCACCGTTGGCGTGGCCGCTGCGTGAAACACCCTCGACGTGACAGCCCATCGCGCGAAAGCGCTTGGCGATCTCGCTGCCGATCTCGCCAGTCCCAACGATCACGGCGCGCGTGCCGGCCAACGTCTCGATGAACAGCGGTTCCCACTTGCGTGCGTGTTGCGAGCACTCGAGCGCTCTCACCTGCTGCGTGAACATCAGCGCCCGCGTTAGGCAGTACTCGGCAATCTGCGGTCCGAATGGCTCGCTCGTGCGCGTCACCAGCACACTCTCAGGCAACTGCGCACGGAAGAGAAATGCGTCCACGCCCGCACCGACGGAGTGGATCCACTGAACGCTGCCCCAATCGGTTACCGGCGGGCGCCTGAAGCCGATGAAGACCTCAGCCCACGCTAGGTCGGCGTTGGTCACTTCCACGAACGGTTTGCTGCGATAGTCGAGATCATCGCGACGCTCGCGCAGGTACGCCACGAGCTTGTCGTGGACGTTGTAACCGATCAGGACCTTTTGGGGACGGTAGGGCAGCGGGACCACGAGGTCGTAGGTCTTGGGTCTTAACTCGTCACCTGCCTCAGGGACAGGGAGCTAAAAGACTAACCACCGGGCGTTCGCTGAACACCCCTACAGACTAAGGACTATGTCCTAGTTACTACCCGAGGAATGATTCCAGAGCCCGCGCCCGCGAGACGTGTCGCAATCTCGACAGTGCTTTCTCTTTGATCTGGCGCACGCGCTCGCGCGTGATGCCTAACAGGGCGCCGATCTGCTCCAGCGTCATCGCCTCTTCGCCGTCGAGACCGAAGTACAGCCGCAGGATCTTGGCCTCGCGCTCCTTCAGGCTGGCGAGAGACTCCTCCACAGCCTCCGTGAGCGCTTTCTCGAAGGTCTGCTCGTCAGGCGGCGGATTGAGATTGTCCGGGAGGTAGTCGAGCAGCTTGTTGTCTTCGCCCGGCGTGATTGGCGCGTCGAGCGAAAGATGCGCCTGCGAGATCGACATCGTCTTGGCGACTTCTTCGACGGTGATGTCCATGCCGTCGGCGATCTCAGCGTGCGTCGCTTCGCGTCCTAACTCTTGCAGCAGCGCATTGGCGCGCTTGCCGATGCGATGCAAAGTGCCGGCGCGGTTGAGCGGGACCCTAACGATTCGCGACTGCTCCGCGAGCGCTTGAAGAATGGCCTGGCGGATCCACCACACAGCATAGGAGATGAACTTGATCCCCTTCGTCTCGTCGAATTTGTGCGCGGCGCGAATGAGACCGAGGTTCCCTTCGTTGATCAGGTCAGAGAGCGAGACGCCCTGGTTCTGATACTTCTTGGCGACCGACACCACGAAGCGAAGGTTACTGCGCACTAATGCGTCGAGCGCTTCTTGATTGCCAACGCGAATCGCTTTTGCCAGCTCGACTTCTTGCTCGCGGGTGATGAGCGAGTACACGCTGATGTCGCGCAGGTACTGATCGAGCGAGCCTTCATCGAGCGATGCGCGACGCCCAGTGCGGCGTGGCCGACCGTTCGTCGTAGCTCGCGGACGCTCGACGACGAACTCGGCGTCGGGCGTCACTTCTTCATCCGGATAGTGCGAGATCTCGCTCACTGAATTCGAGTACCAAGTCTGCGCCAACGGATATGACTGAGCCACGGAAGCCGCGCCACCGTATCCGGCGAGTAACTGTAGTAGATGAATAAAGGCGCGCCCTTCAGCATGCTATCGGGCACAAAGCCCCAGTATCTGCTGTCGAGCGAGTTATCACGGTTGTCACCAAGCATGAAATAGTGACGCGGTGGCACGACAATGGGGCCCCAGTTGTTGCGGGAGGGATGCACCCGTGAGACGCCGCTTGCCGCCGCGCTGCGAACCAGATAGTCGCGCTGCCACTCGAACTCTTCGTACGCGCGGTCGACCCCTGGCTCAGAGTGATGCGCATAACGCTCTTGTCGCGCGACTCCGTTCAGAATGAGCACGCCGTCCTGCATCGCGAGTGTGTCACCTGGAAGCCCTACGAGCCGCTTCACGAAGTGCTTGCTCGGATCGCGTGGATATTCGAAGACAACTACGTCGCCATGCTTCGGCGCGCGCACCGCGGGCAGACGACGCCCGGTAAGCGGCACCTCGGCGCCATAAAGCATCTTGTTCACGAGGAGGAAATCGCCGACGAGCAGCGTGCCTTCCATGCTGCCACTCGGAATCTTGAAGGCTTCGATGAAGAACGTGCGGGCGAAGAGAAAGAGGACGATCGCGACGGACACCGACTTCGCCCACTCAACAAGCGCATGCCACACACGCGCGCGGGGCCTATTGACCGCACGTAGTGCGTCGGCGCGCAGCGCGTCGGGAAACTGCGGGAGGGGAGAGGTACTAGCTGGCGTGCGAATGCCCTGCGATTCCGCCATCGGTCGGTCAATTAATTCCGGGTGTCGAGCCGGCGCAAGTTGCGCAGGCATCTCAGGCGAGGGTGCAGAGATCATGCCTGATATGTGTCGATTTGTGCCTTCTGTAGAGCACCTGAGTAGTCGATATAACCCACTTTCGTCTCGGAATAGAACTCGTACACCTGCCATCCACCCTCGCGGTGCCCGTTCCCCGTCTGCTTGATGCCACCGAATGGGAGATGTGCTTCGGCGCCGATCGTGGGGGCGTTGATATATGTGATACCCGTGTCGAGCTCCACGAGCGCTCGATAGGCAACATTCACATTACGAGTATAGAGCGACGACGACAGTCCGTACTTCACGTCGTTGTTGACCGCGATCGCCTCGTCAGGCGTTTCCACACGCACGACCGAAAGCACCGGGCCGAAGATCTCCTCCTGCTCCAGCCGAGTGCCCGGCCTAACGCCGGCGAAGATGGTGGGCGCGAAGAAGTGCCCGTGCGCCAGCTCGGACTCGGGCGGCCGCACGCCGCCTAACGCGAGCTCAGCCCCCTCGCGTTGTCCGATCTCGACGTAGCGCTGCACTTTGTCCACCGCGTCTCCATGGATGAGCGGCCCGACGTCCGTCGTGGCCTTGCGGCCATCGCCCAGGCGCAGCTTCGCGACGCGATCAGACAGCTTCTCGAGAAACCTGTCGTGAATGCCCGCCTGTAGAATCAGACGACTAGTAGCTGTGCAACGTTGCCCTGTCGTACCAAATGCGCCCCACACGACACCTTCGAGCGCGAGGTCCGGATCGGCATCGTCCAGCACGATCTGCGCATTCTTGCCGCCCATTTCGAGAGACAACCGCTTGTGCATGCGACCACACGTCTCGCCGACGATGCGCCCAGTGTCCGTCGATCCTGTGAACGAGATCACAGGAATTGCGGGATGTTCGACGATCGCCTTGCCGACACTTTCTCCCGCACCGTGCACGAGCTGAATCACTTCGGGCGGAAGTCCGGCCTCGAGGAGTAGCTCGACGAGAACTGTCGCAGTATGCGGAACGTCCTCGGCGGGCTTGAAGATGACCGCGTTTCCGCAGACGAGCGCCGGAAACATCTTCCACGTCGGAATCGCCATCGGAAAGTTGAACGGCGTGATGAGTCCGCACACCCCGATCGGTCGCCTGAAGCTCATTGCCCATTTATTCCGTAACTCGCTAGGCACCGTATGGCCGAAGAGGCGGCGTCCTTCGGTCCCGGCGTAGTACGCCGTATCGATCCCTTCCTGCACGTCGCCGCGCGTTTCAGCCAGCGGCTTCCCCATCTCGCGGGTCATCAGCTCCGCGATTTCTTCCTTGCGTGCGGCCATCAGATCGCCAACGCGCCGCAGTACGTCGCCACGCAATGGTGCCGGCGTCGCGCGCCACTGCGCGAATCCCTTTTGCGCCGACTTCACCGCGCGTTCGACGTCGGCTGCTCCCGAAAGCGGGAATTCGCCGATGA
>CBQVAZ010000267.1:0-5464 GCA_967720205.1 uncultured Gemmatimonadaceae bacterium
GTTGTCCGCTTGCTCCCGATGGCCACGTGCATCGACCTCATGGCCGATGCGCTCGCCGCGGCGTCGAGAGGCGAGGCCGTTCTCCCGTTGCGCCAGGTAATGCGTTTGCCGAACTCGCCCAACGCGTTCGGCCTCATGCCCGCGCTCCTGGGTGACGCGTTAGGCGCGAAGGTCATTACCGTCTTTCCCGACAACGCGAGCACGCCGTACGAGTCGCACATCGGCGTCGTGCTCTACTTCGAAACGACGAACGGGCAGTTGCGCGCCATCATCGACGCCAGCTCCATTACCGCGATCCGCACAGCCGCGGCCTCCGGCCTCGCCACGCAACTCCTCGCAAACAAGGACGCCGGCGACCTCGCTCTGCTCGGTGGCGGCGTTCAAGCGCTCACGCACCTGGAGGCGATGATGTGCGCCAGGCGGCTCAAGCGCGTGCGCGTCTGGAGCCGCAGCGCCGAGCGCCGCGCCGAGTTCATTCGTCAAGCAAAACAGCGGCTCAACGTCGAGGCCGAGGAGTCCGCGAGCCCGCAGGATGCTGTGCGCGAAGCCGATCTCATTTGCACAGTCACCTCTTCCCGCGAGCCCGTGCTGCAAGGCGAGTGGATACGAGACGGCGCGCACATCAACGCGGTGGGAGCGAGTCAACCGACCTCAAGGGAGCTGGACTCCGCCGCTGTCGTACGCTCCCGCCTGTTTGTCGACAGACGCGAATCGGCGCGCAACGAAGCCGGCGACTTCCTCGCTCCGCGTAAAGAAGGGGCGATCACGGACGATCACATCCTGGGCGAAATCGGCGAGCTTGTCGCCGGGACGATTGAAGGGCGCACGAGCGAGAGCGAAGTCACTCTCTTCAAGTCGTTAGGCTTGGCGGTAGAAGACGTCGCCTGCGCCGCGTATCTCTACAAGCGCGCCATCTCCGAAGGGGCGGGGCAGCGCGTCGCCATCGGCGGGATGCGTGACGGCGCGCACTGAGCCTGTTGCGGCCGGCGTGAAGCAACAACTGCCCAACGTGATCCCGCTGGACGAGATCCGGCGGGCGCGCGACCGCATCGCGCCGCACGTGGTCCGCACGCCGCTCGTTAGGCTCGAGGTCGCAGGTCGCGAGGTGTATCTCAAGCTCGAGAACCTGCAGCCAATCGGCTCCTTCAAGCTGCGCGGCGCGAGCAACGCCATGCTGCTCGCCGATCGCGCTACGCTGCGTGAAGGCGTCTGGACGGCCAGCGCGGGGAACATGGCGCAGGGCGTCGCCTGGTGTGCCCGGGCGTTCGGTGTGCCGTGTCGAGTCGTCGTGCCGGATCACGCGCCCGCGGCGAAGACAGACGCAGTCCAGCGACTCGGAGCGAGCATCGTGCGCGTCCCATTCCAGGACTGGTGGCAGATCCTCGTCACGCACGAGTGGAACGATGCCCGCGGCCTGTTCATCCATCCGGTCTCCGACCGCAACGTCATGGCGGGGAACGGCACGATCGGACTCGAGATCGCCGAGGACCTCGCCGACGTGGATGCCGTGATCGTCCCCTATGGCGGCGGTGGACTGAGCTGCGGCATCGCCTCGGCGCTCAAGGCGCTCAAGCCTAACGTGAAGGTCTTCGCTGTCGAGGTGGACACGGCGGCGCCATTGGCCCCGTCCCTCGAGGCTGGACAGCGCGTCGAGGTCACGTACACGCCGAGCTTCGTCGATGGCATGGGCTCGCGCGGCATTTTGGAGGAGATGTGGCCCCTGGCGCGGAATCTTCTCGCCGGATCGCTGGTAGTGACGCTGCGTCAGGTAGCCGACGCTGTGCGACTGTTAGCAGAGAGGGCTCACGTCGTCGCCGAGGGTGCTGGTGCGGCCGCGCTCGCCGCGGTACAGGCTGGTCTCCTCCGCGAAGGGAAGGTTGTTTGCATCGTCTCGGGTGGCAACATCGATGCATCCAAGCTGGCCAGGATACTTGAGGGTGAGATACCCTGAGTGGGCGCAAGACATACACCTTAACGCCGGTGAGTTGTTACGCCTGCGCGTTAGGCACCGTGTGACGCTCTTGTAGTTCTTAACTCATGCCGCAGTCGAAGCCTCTCGGAGTCATGATGCGCGCAAAGATCTGGATCCTCGCCGGCACGTTCTCTTGCGCGACGCCGCTCGCCGCGCAACAGGCTGGCACCTACGACTTCACTCGCGCTCGTGCCGTCATCGATTCCGTGATGGTCGCGAACAACATTCCCTCGATTGCTGTCGCGGTGGCCAAGGGTGACAAGATCGTCTGGGAAGCGGCGCGTGGCTACGCAGACCTCGAGAAACAGATTCCGGCAACCGCAAACACGCCATACTCGCTCGCGTCGATCTCCAAGCCGTTCACGGCAACGGGCATCATGATTCTCGTGCAGAAGGAGCTCGTTAGGCTACGCGCACCGGTGAACCACTACCTGGGAAGTGTCAAGGTGAGCGCGCGAGAAGGCACAGCCGATGGCATGACCCTCGAGCGCATCCTCACGCACCGAGCGGGCCTGCCGCTGCATTACCAGTTCTTCTACGAGGATGTGAAGGATCCGCGCCCGCCGATGGACTCCAGCATCGCGCGCTATGCCGTCGCTGTGTATCCACCGGGCGACGCCTTCCAGTACTCCAACCTCGGCTACGGACTCCTGGATTACGTGATCGCGCGCAAATCAGGCATGAGCTACGCCGACTTCATGCGGCAGGAAGTCTTCATGCCGCTCGGCCTAGCGAATACGAGCGTCGGCATCCCACCGGGAGCGGCAACGCGCGTCGCCCAGCGCTATGACGCGGAAAACAAGCCGATCCCGTACTACACGTTCGATCATCCTGGCGGCTCGGAGGTGTATTCCAGCGCCCACGACCTCGTGCGCTTCGGCATGTTCCATCTGAACGGGCGCATGCCGCGGCAACGCCAGATTCTCGCCAAGGAGACTGTAGAGGACATGCGCCGCGACCGTGTCCCAGCCGGCGCGCCAGGATCTTTCTGGGGACTGGGCTGGAGCATCGACTACTCGTTAGGTGGCGTTCGACGCGTGTCGCACAGCGGCGGCATGCCCGGTGTCGCGACATATCTCGCGCTGTTCCCCGAGGACCAGGTCGTCGTTGTCGTCTTGCTCAACAAGAGCAACGGCGCGATCGGCGCCGTGCTCAACGAGCTCTCATCGACGATGGTGCCGAGAGTCGCAGCCGCGCTCCGCGCTCGCCGCGCCTCTCCACCGCCGCCGACACCGGCCATCGATACGGCCAGCATGCCCGGCGTCTACGGTGAATGGCATGGCTATGTTCGCAGCTATGCCGACAGCATCCCAGTCACGCTCAACATTACGAAGGATGGCTCGCGTGTGAGCTGGAACGGTGCAGAGCCGGTTCCACTCAGCGACATCACGTTTCGCCAGGGCACCTTCACCGGGCTGGCCTCAGTACAATCCAAAGCGCCTGACATCGCTCGTTATGCGCACCGCACGCTGTTCTGGTTGCGATCCCACGACGGCCTCCTTTCAGGATACGCCGCCGCGCAGACCTCGACGCCGCGCGTGTACTACGCGCTGTCGTCCTATATCAGGCTGGAGCGCGTAGGGCCCTAACGAGCGAGTGCCTGCGAGAGGCCGTCCATGAGCATCTGGACGGCGACTGTTATGAGCAGCATCCCCATCAACCTTTCGATGGCGATGAGGCCGCGCTCGCCCAGATAGCGACTCAATCCAGTCGCGAAATAGAGAATCGCGGCCGTCGCCAGCCACGCCAGCAGCACAGCGCCTAACCAGACAGGCCAGCGATCCGGCTCGCGGCTCACGAGCAACAGCTCCGTTGCCAGCGCAGACGGACCCGCGGTATAGGGAACAGCGAGCGGCACGATGAACGGCTCACCTTCGATATCCTCGCGCAGTGATGTCGCCGGCGTTGGAAAGATCATCCGCATCGCGATCAGCAAGAGCACAACACCGCCGGAGATGCGCAGCGCCGTCGCGGACACGCGCAGCACATCCAGGATGTACTGGCCGATGAACAAGAAGAAAACGAGCACCACGAGCGCGATGACCAGCTCGCGCGCGATCACGAAACGCTGGCGCGCCGGCTCGACCGAGCGCAGCGCCGCGAGGAAGAACGGGACGTTGCCTAACGGGTCCATGACGAAGAACATCAGGACCGCCGCGGAAAGCAACGTCATGTCATTCTATTGATTGCGCGGTGTGGGCGCCGGAGCCGGCACGTTCCAGATCTCGCCTAACACTCGCTTGAAGTTGCCGCCCAGCATCCCCTTGATCTGATCGTCGCTGTACTTGCGCCGGATGAGCCCTTCGGCAACGTCGTACATCCGTTTGGGGTGATCGATCCCTTCGATGTCGATCTTGTCGCGGAACGCGTAAGAGGACTTGTAGCCCGCGCGCAGCCGCCGGTTCTGCTCCGGCGGCATGTCGTCATAGCCATCGAGATCGATGTCGCTGCCGACGCCGATGTGCTCCGGGCCAGTCAGCCTAACGACATAATCGATGTGATTGAGGTAGTCCTCAACGGTCGTCGGCTCGTCAGCTTTGACGAACATGCGTACACCGGTAATCCCCATCACGCTGCCGTACTTCTTGACCTGCTGGATCACGTCGTCCGGCTTGCAGCGCGGATGCCCACCGGCAAGCGCGCGCACGTTGGAGTGCGTGATCAGCACCGGCTTCTTGGAGATCTCGAACGCCTCGAACGACGTGCGGTCGCCGCAGTGTGAGACATCCACGGCCATCCCCACCTCGTTCATTTTGTTGATGATCGCGACGCCGAAGTCGCTGATCCCGTCATCGCGCCGCTCCGTCGAGCCGTTGCCGATCATGTTGCGCGCGTTATACGTGAGCTGTGACACGCGCTGACCCAGTCCGTAGAACATCGCCACGTCGTTAGGCGTCCGAAAATGCTCCGAGTTCTGCAGGCCGAGAATCACGCCGACTTGCCCGGCCCGCTTCGCCTTGTCGAAATCGTCCACGCTGTCCACGCGCATGAAATCCGAGCGCGACGCAATGAACCCGTTCCAGCTCGCGAAGAACGCCAGGGACTCGTAATGCACGTTCGGCCCGCCCATTCCAACGGCTGGATGGATGGCGGTTAACCCGGACGCAGGCCATTTCTGCGCCTGGTTGTCCGGATACGTGTCCGGTCGCGCGAACCAGCGCGCCTGCGACTCGAAGTCGAGCGTGAGCGGGCAGAGCATGTCGATCACAGTCGACTCCTTCACCAACCGAATCGCGCGCTCCGAATACTCCGCGCTACTCCACGCGAATAGTCGATAGCGCCGCTCCAGAATTGCCGGCGCACCCAGTAATGCGACGCCGCTCAGTGCGGCTGTCTTGAGGAAACCGCGACGAGAATTGAGGGGCTCGGACATGGCGCGACTCAGGTGGAGGGTGACGCGCCGAATGCTACGCGAGAGTCGCCCCCAAGTCAGCTAGGTTCGATCACTCGCACCACCACACGGCCGCCGTACTTGAGATGCGGACACTCGCC
>CBQVAZ010000268.1:0-5457 GCA_967720205.1 uncultured Gemmatimonadaceae bacterium
TCGCAGATCGCCCAATCCTGCCTGTTGGTCACGTCCCAAAACTCGATAGCGCCGCTCGGATCGAAGTCCGGGTGCGCGACCGCGTTCGGGTGGAACATCCAGTCCGAAACGATGTGCGTTTGAGTCGCACCTGTGGGCCAGACCATGTACGAGACGACATAGTCCGGGTGCAGGCTCAGCATCATGTTCGGGAAGAGACTGTAGTAATACGCGCGATGCAGGTCGTCTCCCGAGATATCCCCAACGAGCGGCCCGCAGGCGCGCCCGGAGACGGTCGCACTCTCGTTAGGCTGGGCGATCTCCATGTAGCCGCCGAGGAACGGCCCCTCGATCAGATCGTTCGCCCCGCTCGTATAGGGCAGCACCTTCGACAGCATCGGGTGGATCGTCGGACAATGCAGGCATTCATTGTAGTTCTGCAGCACGAGCTTCCAGTTCGCCTTCACGTCGTACTCGATGCGACGAATCGTTGTGAGCGCCGTGAGGTTGTAGCGCGCGAATCGACCGATCACTGGAGCGAAGACTGATTCGAACGGCTCCGGCTCTCGCGACAGATTCACGAAGACGAATCCTTCCCATTCGGCGACGCCAGCCGGGATGAGTGTGTACTGCGTGCGATCGAAGCCTTCCACGTCTTGCATCGTCGGCGCGCGCAGCAGCGAGCCATCGAGCGAGTAAGTCCAGGCGTGGTACGGGCACTGGATCGTCTCGCTGAATTTCCCGGTCGCGTCGTTACAGAGCCGAGTGCCGCGGTGCCGGCAGACGTTGAAGTGGGCGTGCAGGACGCCATTGCGGTCGCGCACGACGATCAAGCTCTCGATTCCGATCTTGGCGACGAGATAGGAGCCAGCCTGGGCGACCTGCTCATGGCGACCGACGCAGAGCCAATGCGCGCCAAAGATGCGCGTCCACTCGACCTCGAGCGTTTCTGGGGCGACGTAGTAAACCTGTGGGAGCGTGCGCGCGCCCTGGACGTAGCTGTCGACGGTGCGAACGAAGGTGCTCATGCCTCTCCTGCTGACGATACGTTAGGCAGCCTGTGGCGCTGGCGGCGGCGCAGGCGCCGGTTCCCTGCCGCGACCCGCGCGTGCGATTTCGCGGGCGGCCAGCATCGCGGCGGGGACCGGCATTCCAGGATGGCATCCACGACCGCAGACATACAAGCCCTCGATGCCCGCGGAGCGATAGCGGCTCAAGGCCGGAACAGGCCGCATGAAGAGGATCTGGTCGAGGGCTAGCTCGCCATGCGTTAGGCTCCCCTCGGTAGCGCCGAAGCGCTCCTCGATGTCGCGCGGACTGAGCACCTCGCGGTGCACGACGCTATTCGTGATCCCCGGGATAGCGCTCTCGAGCGCCCACAGAACTCGGTCACCCAACGCAGCGCGACTTGTGGCATCCCAGCCATCCTTGAGACGATAAGGTGCCCACTGCGCCAGGACCGACACTGCCACACGATCGCCCTTACCCTCCAGCGACGGATCCAGCACGCTCGGCACGCGGACTTCCAGTGTCATATCGTCGGAAACAGCACCGTGTTTCGCATTGTCGAACGCGCGTTCGAGTTCGCCGATCGAGGGCGCAATGACGAGTGGACCGCGTAGCGTCTCTGCGTTAGGCAACGGGACTGGACCGTCAAGCACGAGATTCACCTTGGCTGTCGCGCCGCGCATGCGCACGTGTCCGATCGCGCGCGAGAGCTCGGGCTCGACGTGCACTGGGTCGATGAGGTCGTAGATCGTGTGGCGCGCATCCAGGCTCGAGACCACACGGTCGGCGGCAATCTCCTCGCCCGACTCGAGCGTGACGCCCTGCGTCCGCTCGTTCTTGACCTCGATCCGCGCGACGGTCGACCCCGTGCGGAACGTCACGCCGTGCGCCTTGCCTGCCCCGATCATCGCTCCGGCCAGGGCGCCTACTCCACCGCGTGCTGTCAGCATGCCGCGCACAGCACCGGAAGGGAGACCCACGTGGTAATGCAGGAAGAGAAAGGCCGTCGCGCCGGAGCGCGGTCCCTGCAGGATGCGCGAGACAGCTCGTGCGGCGAGCAGTCCCTTGAGCACCGTGTTCTCGAACGACTCGTCGAGCACATCGGCGATATTCATGGGAAGCGTGCGCAACAGGTCGAAGATGCCGCTCCGACCTAACGCGCGCGCCTTGCGGCCTAACGCGAGCATGCTGACGAGGTTTCCCGCTCCGCTCGCGAAGAGACTCGGCGCGGGAACCTCGTACAGCGCGCGCAGGAAGCCGCTGAGCATCGCGACGCGCTGTGCGAAGGCGGGCCACGCCGCGGCGTCGTTCGCGCTGAAGCGCGCCAGCGACCCGACCGTTCGTTGCGCATCGGGATAAAGTGTGATGCTCTCGCCCGGTGCGCCTGGTACGAGCGCCGTCGCGCACGGATCGCAGTGTATCAGCTGCAGCCCGTGGCGGTCGAGAGCCAGATCTGCGACGAGCGCCGGCGGGACCCATCCCAGCTCGTGGTCGACGGTGTCGCACGGGACGCCCGGGACGACATCCTCCGTGGTCGTGAGCCCGCCCAGGTGTTGGCGCGCCTCGAGCACGAGAACGTCCATGCCACGCTTTCCGAGCAGCGCCGCCGTCGTTAGGCCAGCGACGCCCCCACCGATGACGATGACGTCGTACTTCTGCGTCATGCCGGCCAATCCCGTAGCATTGTCAGCGCCGCGAGTCTCCCCGACGCGCCCATGATGCCACCGCCTGGGTGCGTCCCCGAGCCGCACTGATACAAGCGATCGATCGGCGAGCGATACTTTGCGTACCCGGCCGCGGGGCGCAGGAAGAAGAGTTGATCCAGCGCGAGCTCGCCCTGGAAGATGTTCCCTTCTGTGAGTCCCGTTATGCGCTCGATGTCGGCCGGCGTGAGGACCTGCCGCGCGATGATCGCCTGTTTGATGTTCGGCGCGAAGACAGCGAGCGCATCGATGACGGCATCGCCGAAGGCTTCACGCTTCGCGTCGTCCCAACCGCCGGTGATGTTGAATGGCGCGTACTGGCAGAAGATCGACATCACGTGCTGCCCGGGCGGCGCCATGGACGGATCGATCATCGACGGGATGACGACATCCATATAAGGACGCCGCGAGAAGGCGCCGTGCTTCGCGTCGTCATACGCCGTCTCCACGTACCCCATTGTCGGGCTGACAGAGACGGCGCCGCGCAGATAGCGCGCGGCTGGAATTTGCACGCCGCCCCAGCGCGCGATGTTGTCGGGCTGCATGCACGTGAAGCGCGGCAGCTCGGAAAGCGCCAGGTTGACTTTGCCTGACGAGCCGCGCGCCTTGAAGCGGCGAATGCTCGTTAGGAAATCGCCTGGCAGCTCCTTCTCATCCACGAGCCCAAGGAAGGTGCGCTTGGGATCCAGGCCGGAGACGACGACGTCGGCGTAGTACTCGTCCCCTGAGCCGACAGCGACGCCGACAGCGCGCCCATCCTTGAGGATGACGTTCGTGACCGGCGCTTCGACCTTCACTTCCGCGCCGAAGGCGCGCGCCGCTCCCGCGATCGCCTCGCTGACACCGCCAGTGCCGCCCTTCTGGAAACCCCATGCGCGGAAGGCGCCGTCGATCTCCCCCATATAGTGGTGGAGGAGTACGTAGGCAGAACCGGGAGATCGTGGTCCCAGGAAAGTCCCGATGATGCCGCTCGCCGATTTCGTCGCCTTGAGCACGTCCGTCTCGAACCACTCGTCGAGATAGTCGGCGGAGCTCATCGTCATGAGCTTGTGCAGCGCGTAGAAGCGATCCTCACCTAACGAGCGCAGGTGGCCGCCGAAACGCGCCAGCGCCAGTAGCTCGCGCGGCGAGAGCGACGTCGGATCCGGCGGCAGCATGGCGAGGATCGGCTTCACGGCGTGCGCCATGTGATGCATCATGATGCCGAAATCTTCGTAACGCTCGGCGTCCAGCGGCGAGTGCCTGTACAACTCGCGCTGCGATTCGTCGTGATCGCCCCATGCCGCGAGATAATTCCCGTTAGGCATCGGGGTCACGGTCGATTCCAGCGGCAGGATGTGCAACCCGTGCCGCGGCAGCTCCAGTTCGCGGATGATCTCCGGCCGCAGCAGGCTCACGACGTAGGAAAACTCCGAGAACTTGAAGCCTTTGTGGATCTCCTCTGTGACAGCCGCGCCGCCAACGAGGTGCCGCTTCTCGCAGACGAGGACCTTCTTCCCCGCGCGCGCGAGGTATGCCGCGCACACGAGGCCGTTGTGTCCGCCGCCGATGATGATCGCGTCGTAGCGCGTTCGGCTGCCGTTTGTCGTCATGCGCGCTTCCGCGGAGGATCGTAAAACGGAAGCTTGCGCACCTTCGCGTTCGCGCGATGCCGCCGGTGCTCCACGGTGATCTCGAATTCGACGCTGCGACCGACTGACGCATGCGGTACTTCGAGATGCGCCAGCGCGATGAAACGTTTGAGCAGCGGCGACCATGTGCTCGACGTCGCGTAACCGATCTGGCGGCCGTCGGCGTACACCGGCACACTCACTCGTGAGGCGGTCGCCGAGAGGCGCGGCGCGAGCCCCAGCGATTCGAAGACGCGCTCGTACGACGGCCACTCGATCTCGAGTCCGACGAGCGTCCACTCGGGACCTTGCGCCTGTTCTTCGCGTAACGCGTGCGCGCCGTTGAAGCTCCCTTTGTCCAGCTTCACGGTCCAGCCTAACGAGAGCTCGAAAGGCGACGACAGCTGTCCTGGAATCAGCGCCTTGCGCGCCGAGACGTAGTCCACGTCCAGCAGTATGAGTCCGGCTTCGATGCGCGCGATGTCGAGGGCGAGCATCCCGGCCGGGGTGATGCCGTACGGCTCGCCGGCGTCGATGAGGGCGTCCCAGACGGACAATGCTTCGGCGGCGTCCATCCAGACTTCATATCCGAGGTCGCCAGTGTAGCCTGTCCGCGAGATGGCGATCGACGCGCCCCCGATTGTCGCGTTCGTTAGGCGAAAGTACTTGAGCCCTGAGAGATCGCGCTCGGCCGCGAGCTCCAGAATCGTGCGCGAGAGCGGCCCTTGCAGCGACAGCGCCGCCACCGAGTCCGATGCATCTTCCAAATCCACCTGCATGCCGCGTGAATTGTCGGTCAGCCACGCGAGATTCGGCTCGGCACTCGTTAGGCGATATTGATCTTCGCCCAGTCGATGCAGCGTCCCGTCGTCGACGACCTTGCCGCGAGAGTCGCACCAGGGTGTGTACAGCACCTGGCACGGCTGGCACGCCGACACGTTGCGCGTGACGACGCGGTCGAGCATGCGCGTCGCGTCGCGCCCCGAGACGTTGTATTTCTTGAGCGGCGAGACGTCGAACAGGGCCGCCGAGCTGCGAATCGCGTGATACTCGCGCTCGTGCGACATCTCGTACGCGCTCGCCACTAGGAACCCGGACCAACGACGCCACTGCTGCGCCTCCATATGCGCGGCGGTGCGGGGATGGAAAGGGGTGTG